>JANQPS010000670.1 GCA_028285365.1 Thermoanaerobaculia bacterium
CTCGACATCGCTTCGCTCACTCTTGAGGAAGCCGCCGAGATCTACCGTCGGGACTGGTGGCTGCCGAATCGCTACGACGAGATCGACGACCAAGAGATCGCGAACCGCGTCCTCGCGCTGGCGATCAACCGCCCACTGCGGACCGCCCATCGGATCGCTCAGCGCGCTTGCAATCGCGTGGGTTGGTCCCTTGTTGTGGACGGGCTCCTGGGACCGAAGAGCCTGAGCGCGATCAACCGCAGCGACCCGGCTTCGCTCGTAGGTGCTCTCAAGCGCGAGGCTGCAGAGGGCTACTTGAAGCTCGCTGAGTCAAGGCAAGACAGGCGCGGAGAGCAGTTGCTTGAGCACCCGTTCATCATGGGGTGGCTGGCGAGGGCCTACTCATAGTGATCACTTCTCAAACAACTCGGGACTGATCTCGAGATCGTCGATTAGTCGACGTCTGAGATGACCGTCGAGGTGGTTCTCGCCTAGGTCGAGCTGATTGTGCAAGTGCGAGACGATCGGTGGTAGGCCTGCTGCTGTGGCCCAGCACCAGGCAACGACCCTGCCATCAGCGGCGAGGCCTACTCCTCCCGTGGGACCGTCGGGGTCCGGAAAGCCAGCGAGACCGATGGAAACCGGATTGTTCACAAACGAGTTGAGGAAGAACGGTTCCGTTGCTCCATAGCCAGTGACGATCGCGTGAAACTCGCGCTCTCGCTCCTTGAGTGATCCACCGACTACGAGAACCCAGAGTGTCTGGCTAGCCGCAAGCCTCTCAAGTGCGTACTGTCCGGGGTAGGGAAGCTCAGACGGGTGCGTTGGATTCAGGTAGTCCCGCATGCTGCGCTCGCTCACACCGATGATCCGGGCGCAGGCCCGCTGAGAAAGGCCTGTAGCGGCCACCAAATCTCGCAGGTAGGCGGGATCAGGGTTGTGCTTCTTGGCGTCGGGTCCACTCGCCGGGACTTTCGGATTGGTGTTCGTCTTCGTCATGATCACTCTCCCTTTCGGTGGTGTTGGTGCCTCCGGGATTTGGCCCGTGGCGTAGTTCTGACGATGGATGAACTGTAGGCGAAATTCGCCTATTCTTCAATCACTGGGCCTCCTCGTCCCAGCCGCCGCAGTTGCCGGACTCGAAGCTGTCGGCAAAGATCGTGCTGAAGTCCCAGCTTCGGTTGATATCAAGAACTACGTCGAGGAATCCGCTGCTGTTCTTAGTCATGCGGTAGTGCGTGCGAAATAGCGGGTTTTGCATGAACGGCTCTTCGAGAAAGCCCCTGCGGCAAAGTCCGACAGCGCCGGCTGTCTCGCCGAACTGGACTCGGATATCGGCCATGGTGCAGTCGCTTTCGTAGGTGAGCGTCACAGAGTAGTCATCGTCCGGAACGCCTCCGACCGCTTGATTGGCTCCTGATCTCGCCATCATGACCATGTTGACATCGTCGGACGATGGTGCCCCAAGTCGGTAGGGCACCGGAAACTGGGCAATGTACATCACCCCCTGAGACTGCGAGTAGCCCAAGAGCTCTGCAACGCGGACGTTGGCGTTGGCTGCCCACGTGTCGTCCCCGGGAAGCTCCCCAGTGAAGGGATTTACGTTGCGGGAAAAGGAACTGGAGTCGATGGGGTCGTTATGCAGAATGAATGGGTCGTTGTCGGCTTCTCTAAACCAGGTCAAATTGTCCGCCAGGGGATCGCCTGGAGCGACGATGAAGTGTTCGTCATCCGCGGATCCTCTGACATCGTCCAGGCCATCGTCGGATAAGGCTGGGAAAGCGACGTTAGAGAAGCTGGTTGGTGTTGTGCCGTCAATAAGGTTGAAGTGACCTAGGGCCATGGCGCAGTGACCGAGTTCATGCAGTACCGCAGTGTAGGCGTCGTACTGCCCTGCTGGAACAGGTCCTTCCTCCGCGGTTCGGCATCCCTGACAGTTGAACAAAGCTGGGACTAGCTTGTTCCACGAGCGGATCGCTCGCTCCGTTGGTGCCACGAGTGGTGGACTACTGTCAACACAGACGCTCAGCTCAATCTGGCCGACGAACTCGCTATAGCCGAAGGGGTGCACAATGGCGAATTCGTTCATCTGGTTCCCGTTTGTATCCTCGCCAAACTCGCAGCCGAGCAGGTTGCAAACGATGATTCCGATGTAGGTTCCCGACCAGAGCAGATCGTGCAGCCAGAAGGCGGCTGAGGCGATCACTGACTCGCCTCCTGCCGATACCCCTCGAGGGTCTCTGCAAGCTCGACGAGGGTCCTCATTTGCGGGTCCGCCATGAACGCTTCTGAGTTCTTGAAGAGAATCGGCGCGATTAGGCCTACTTGGTGAGCGTGAGTGTCCTTGAGCTCTCCATCTAGACGGTACGCATCGACGCTGAAGTCATAGATGAATATGGGCGCATCGTCGATGTACTCGCGGGTTAGGTCTCGTTGTCGCCGTGCGAGTTCTCTGGAGTCTGCTTCGAGGAGACCAGTGGAGACTGCTTGACGGAGCAGCTCCTCAACGACAATGAAGTCGAGATTGTGCGCTAGGCCGGATGCTTTGCCTTCATTGTCGTGACAGACCACTCGTCCATCTGCGTAGACGTCTACTCGAGGTGGAAGCTCCGCCGGAGTTGTCTTGCGCTCAAGCGACAGGACGATCCGGTTCGAATCTGTGGGTACTCGAAACTCGCGGGCGCCCGCATCGTCGGAGAGTTGTGCAACGACATCGGATTCGAGGCAAGCAGCAACAATGAAAACGAGCAGTCCGAGGCAGATCAGGTTCAGAGCCAACCTTCGACAGCAAAGCATGGTCAGTCCTCCTTTTGAGATGTGCCCCCCAGCACGTTTCGATGCTAATTCTTATAGCGCATGTGCGATATGCTGTCAAGACATGAGGGGTAGATTGCGCGAAAAGTGCGCCGAGCCGTGGCAGCGTCGGTCTCGGCATTGTGAACCCGGGGCGATTCAGTTTCCAATGAACTCTGTGTAGCCGAACGGGTGAGTAATGGCAAAAGGCTTGACTGGCTCGTTGTTGGTATCGACATCAACGAATTAGCCCGCCATATTGCACAAGAGGATTCCGTTAAAGGTCCCGGACCAGAGTAGACCTACAACGACGGTGGCCGTCGAGGAGATCACTGTCTGGTCTCCGCGCGAAAGTCCTCGAGGACGTCCGCCAGTTCTACGAGAGCCCTCATCTGCGAGTCGGCCATAAAGGCTTCCGAGTTCCGAAATAGCGTCGGCGCAATCAGGCCCACTCGTTTTGAGTGGGCGCCCTTCCGATCATCGCCGACTCTGTAGTCGTCAACACTGAAGTTGTACACAAACAGAGGGGCGTCGTCGATGCGGTCGCTGGTAAGTCGAAGCTGGCGCTCAGCCAGTTCGCGTTCGTCGACATCTAGCAATCCAGAAGCTACGACGGGCTCAAGGAGATCCCGTAGCTCGATGAATTCGAGTGGTCGCTGGCGTGATCCTGCCGGGCGATGGCCACCACGATAATGGACTCGCCCATCAGCGAAGATCTCGACTCGAGGGGGCTCTTCGAGCGCGTTTGTTCGTCGCTCTAGCGCAACGACAACGCGATCCGCCTCCGTGGGGATTTTGAATTCGCGGGTGACAGGGCCTTCAGTGGACTGCGCGTCAGCAATCCGCTCTAGGCACCCACCGACAGCGAACAAGAGCAGTCCGAGGCCCATCAGAGTCAGAGTCAACCTTCGACAGTGCCGCATGGACAGTCCTCCCTCTGAGATGTGGACCCCAGCACTCAATCTACTTGAAGGCTTGTCACGTAAGTGCGATATGCTGTCAAGGCATGATGGCGTGCCTCTCGCGGAGGGGGCGTCGAGCCTTGAATCTGGGGGTCAGGCAAGCCCCGGTGATCCCCACCAGCCAGCCTCGACGTCGAGGTGTTCAGGCGACATCGTGAGAACGATATACGAACCGTGCGCGCTGGCGATCCGTGCCCGCAGTGCCGTCACTTGAAGCGCCAGGCCGAGTTCCTCGGGCGAGCAGGCTTAGCTAACTCTGTCAGCGGCTGACCTGACGGACTCGGTTGACCGTCCTCAGGTGATGCACGCAGCTGGATTGTGCGCGTGAAGGTCGAGACGCACGACATCGCGAAGCTGCAGCGGAGTAGTAGCGCCCTTCGCTTCGGCTTCTCGGTGCAGCTCAGCGACTCTCCGGAGGCTCGTCGACGAGTCGCATGAGGCACTCCTGGGCGACCGAGACGACGAGGCGTCCGTCGCGGTCGAAGAAGGAGCCGCGGACGAGGCCTCGGCTGCCAGCTGCGGACGGACTCTCCTTGGCGAAGAGCAGCCAGTCGTCGGCGCGGAACGGTCGGTGAAACCACATGGCGTGGTCGAGGCTGGCTCCGCGCATGGACTTGGTGGCGAACGCCGGCGAGTGAGGCAGCATGCACGTCGACATGAAATCCATGTCGGACAGATAGGCGAGTAGCGCGCTGTGCAGCTCGGGGAGATCGTCGAGCTCGCCGTCGATTCGCATCCAGGTGTTCTTGCGGGGTGGCCTCGCAGCAGCCTCTTCGCGGGGCATCATGTGGATGCCTTCGACCTGGCGGCTGTCGATCAGGTCGTAGCGATAGGCGAAGCGGAGCAGCTTGGGGTCGTCTTTTGCGAGCTTCTGGTAGTGCTCGCGATCGCTG
>JANQPS010000459.1 GCA_028285365.1 Thermoanaerobaculia bacterium
GCCGTGCCACTCGACCGCGTACTCCAGTCGCAGATGCGGACCTCGGAGCACATGTACGGCTACCTGGCTGCTGTCCAGGCTGATTCGGTACCCGTCAACCTGGACGCCACCTTCGCCGACCCTCGCGCACGCGCCTACGTCGAGCGCACCGGACGCGGCGAGATCGCCCCGGAAAGCCTGGTCGATCCGGCCAAGGTAGAGGCGCTCGCGGCACGAGTTGCAGAGAGTGGGCTCTCGCTCGTACCGACGCTGGTCGTTCACGAAGCGATCCTTCGACTAGGTGCCGAGTCTCCGCCTGAGGCTCGCTACCAGAACGTCGGAACCCAGCACATGTGGCGCAACGCGGGAGCGATGATGACGAGCTTCTCCGCCCCCGACCTGGCAGCGGGCAATCAGCAACTGTTCGAGCTGCAGAAGAAGCTGATCGGTGACCTCCACGCAGCCGGCGCGACGATCCTCGTAGGAACCGATGCCCCCAACCCGAACGTCACCTCCGGTTTTGCCGTCGCGAGCGAGCTCGAACTGCTGGTCGACGCTGGAATGACGCGGGAGGAGGCCCTGCGCGCAGCCACCCTTGGCGCTGCCGAGTTTGCCGGCGACGCTGCCGAACGAGGCCACATCACTGTGGGGGCCATCGCCGATCTCGTCGTGCTCGACGGCAACCCGCTCGCCGACTTCGAAGCGCTGCGCGATCCCGTGGGGGTCATGCACGATGGTCGCTGGTACGACCGCGAGATGCTGCAAGCGCAGCTCGAGCGCATCGCGGCGTCGAACTCGGGGCTCGAACAACGCTTCGACGAGGCACCTCAGCTCGAGGGCCCCGCTTTCACGCGCATGGACTTCCTCACTGAGGATGGACGGCAGCTCGCGATGACCACTAGCCTGTCGGCACCGTCGCCCGGCAGCGAAGGTTCGCCAGCCCTGTCGGTCGACGCTGCCCTTCGGAACGAACCTGACGGCCCCTGGCAGGGTTTTGAGCTGACACGAGACGCATCGGGTCAGACCCTGACCCTGAGCAACGAAAGTGAGGCCTCCTTTCGACTCGACGCCAGCGATGACCAGGTCCGACTGTCGAAAGACGGACAAGTCGTCAGGGAAGAGGCTGGCTCGGACTCGGTCGTTCTCTTGCTCACCGGCACCGAGGCTGATCTGTCGCTGGCGAGCGGACTGCTCGCCGCGCTGAACGTCGGCGACGATCTCGCCGTCCAAGCTTGGCGGTGCGGCGATCCATGGAGCGAAGCGATGCTCAGCTGCGATCAGCCGCAGGTCGAAGAGTGGACAGTCTCGCGGCGTCCCAACCGAGTTATCGACGGTCACTTCTACTACACGGGCAGCCGCGTCTTCGAAATCGCCCGCACAGCCGACAGCTCGCGTGTCGGCACCTGGTTCATCGGCGGCGGCGCCTACGAGGGCCAGCCGGTTCGCCGCGTCGACGCGGCTGCGGACAGACAACCTTTGCGACGAGCTCGCTGAGACGATCGAGAGCGACCGACGAGGGTGCAGACCATCCCAGACATGCGATCCGAGCGATCGCTCGATCACTTCGTCGTCAGCGTGCGGGATCTCACTCGCGCCGAGGCGTGCTATCGACGCCTCGGTTTTCACGTCCTGCCACGGATGCAGCACATCGACATCGGCAGCTCGAATCACGTCATCCAGTTCGAAACGAGCTACATCGAGCTGGTCGGTGAGCTCGAGCAGTCACTACCCGCGCTGCGTGAGCGGATGATGCCTCGCTTCGCTGCGGGAGAAGGGCTGTCGATCGTGAGCCTGTCGTCCGACGATCTCGAGGGTGATCACACCGCCATGAGTCAGAGCGGGCTGACACCCGCTCCCATCATCAACGCACGGCGAAAGATCACGATGCCTGACGGGAGCGAGCATGAGACCGACAGCAGCTGTTTCTACGTCTGGCGAGATGGCCGCGAGTATCTCAGCCTCTTCTACTCCCACCACGGCAGACCGCGTACGATCTTCACCCCGGAGTACTACTCCGCGCACAGCAACGGAGCGCTCGGAGTCGACCAACTGGTCTTGGTTTCTGACGAGGTCTCTGCCGATCGCGAAGCTTTTGTCACCTACTTCGGCGCTGCCCCGGTGTGCGACGAACAGGAACGCCTGGTCTTCTTCGGCGCGCGCGGTGACGTCACCGAGCTCTTGTCTCCCAGAGTCGCTCGCTCGCGCTTCCCAGAGCTCGATCTCGCCGATCCACTGCCTCTCGCCGGCTTCCCCGTCGCTCTGAGAGTGCGGGTGAGAAGCCTCGAACGATTGCGGGCGATGCTCGAGCGCGAACAGGTCGCCTTGCGTGCTGACATGCATTCGATCGTGGTGCCTCCGTCCGAGGCGAACGGTGTCGTACTCGTCTTTGCAGAAGGAGAGGTCGGCAATGTCACGTCCTGAGGACTCGGGCCAGTCTCCGGTCTATCCACTGGCCGAGGCCATTCCGAGCGAGGTGCTCGACGCCGAGGCTCGGCGCCTCGAGGAGGTGTCCCACAAGCCGCTCCCGATGAGGGTCCCCACCTACCTGAAGCTCGGCGGCCCGGGTTTCATGGGCGCCGCTCTCACCCTGGGCGCCGGAACGCTGACTGCCGCGATGCTCTCGGGCGCTCAGTTCGGCTACAAGACACTGTGGATCTCGTGGGTCGCGATCGGCTCGGGCCTGTTCATGATGGCTGCGATGGCACGCTTCACGACTCGCGGACGATTCCGGGTCATCGAGAAGCAGAGCGAGCGTCACGGCTGGCTGATAGCCCGCTTCCTGACAGCGTTCGTCGGCCTGGTGAGCGTGGCTGTGATCTTCAACTTCGGCCAGGTAGCCCTCGGAACTCACCTGATGGAGAGTCTGGCCGGAGCGGCCGGTGTCTCCTTTCCGCAGGAGGTGAACTGGCCGCTCTACGGGATCCTCACCGCCTGGATCGCACTCAGCTATGGCCGCGGTGGCCGCGGGGTGCGGGCCGTCGAGACGTTCATGAAGCTCGCGCTGCTCGTGATGATCGTGTCGTTCGGGGCCTGTCTCCTGGTGGTTGGTATCGATTGGCCCGCGGCACTGCGAGGCCTTCTGGTGCCCTGGCTGCCACGTGGCGCTGAAGGGGTCGATTTGTTCATCGCGTCGTCGGCAGCTGCCATCGGTGTCGGCGACTGGGTGTTCTTCCACTATGCCGGCCTGGCGAAAGGCTGGGGGCCACGTCACGAGGGCCTTGCGCGCGTCGATCTGTTGATGGGACTCGCACTACCGTTTCTGATGGTGTACTTCGTCGTGGTCTCGGTCTTCGCCGCGACGCTCCACGGCGCAGGCGCAGCCCCGACGACCGCGGTCGAACTGTCCTCGGCGCTGATCCCGCTCCTCGGAGAGACCGTTGCGGAGTTTGCGTTCCTGATCGGCTTCCTCGCAGTGCCGATCACTACGACCGTCGCACTCGGAATCGTCTGCGCTGTGGGGATGCACGAGACCTTCGGCTGGGACCCCGACGTACGGTCATGGCGCTGGAAGGCCTGCGTGCTCATGCCGCAGATCGCACTTCTCGGCGCCTTCTTGCCCAGCCCTCTGACGCTGATCATCGTCATCGCCGCATTCCTCGCTCTGTCGAACAACATCGTCGGCTGGTCGTTTTTCCTCCTGCTCAACGACGTCGAGGTCATGGGCGCCAATCGTTCCAAGTCCTACCTGTGGAACCTCGGCATCTTGCTCCAGGTGACGTTGCTCAACTGTGTGGCAGCGATGTGGATCTTCAACCGATTGGGATTGTGGGGGTAGCCACCGTGAGCAAGCACGCGCGTTTCGATCTCGAGAAGACCATTGGACCCATGCGGATTCGGGCCTGGGGCTTGGTGCTCAACCTGATCATGAACGTGATCGCGCTCTACGGCCTCACCAGGCTCCTGAGCGATTCCAGCGGCGGTTGGCCACTACTCGCTCTCGGCGTCGTCGGCACGGTGATCTGTCTGCTCGTCCTGGCACGTCCCGTCTCGAACTAGACTCCGCAAGCTCCGCTTCCCTACGAGGACCAGCCATGAAACATCACTCTGACTCCGCGCGGGTGACCGCGACATGACACTCGAGCCGGCACTCGCAGTCGAAGAGCTCCAGGAGATACTCGATCAGTCGCCGTTCAACGCCTGGCTGGCGGCTCGCGTCACTGCAACTGACGTCGTCACCTCCACCCTCGAGATGACGATGCCCATGAGACCCGAGTTCGAGCGCACGGCGAGAACCGGCCAATTCCACGGCGGCCCGATAGCCAGCCTCATCGACGTCGCCGGCGACTTCGCGCTGATCTGGGCTCTCGGTCACGGCGTGCCGACGATCAATTTCCGCACCGACTACCTACGCCCTGCCAGTGGAAGCACCCTACGAGCGGTGGCGCAGATTCGGCGCTCCGGACGCACGGTCGGTGTCGTCGATATCGACGTGTTCGACGAAGAAGACCGCCTCGTGGCCGTCGGCCGCGGCTGCTACGGAACGTTTCACGGATGATTGGCCTCTGGTGTCCTGTAGCGCAAACTCGTCACATGAATATCGGACGATCTTGTCCGCTGCCCGCGTTGAGGCGCAAGACCTCTCACGAGGTCTTGTCCTCGTCATCGCTCGGCCCCTTGGCCGAGCATCAGGAAAGGTCTTCCTCGCCATATGGCCCGGAATGCAATCGGTCATCCGCCCTGGCAGCCGACAAACTCGTCGCGATTTGTATTCAACGAACTGACGACACAGGACACTAGCCGGACCAAGAGGATCAGGGGGGACTGTGACCATGAGAGCGATGCTGACCACCGCCCACGGGGACCGCAGCGTGCTGCAGCTCGACGAGAGCTTTCCGGATCCGGTCGCCGGGTCGGGTGAGGTCGTCATCGACGTGCGCGCCACCGCAGTCAACTATCACGACATCTTCACCCGCCGCGGCATGCCCGGAATCAAGATCGAGCTCCCAGTCATCGTCGGCTCCGACATGGCCGGGGTCGTCAGGTCGGTCGGCCAGGGCGTCGACGAGTCCTGGATCGGCAAGCGCGTGCTGATCGATCCGGTCTTCCGCAGCGGCGGCCGCTTCGGCATGCTGGGTGAGACCACCCACGGCGGACGGGCTGAACAAGCTCTGGTTCAAGAGGACCAGCTCATCGAGCTGCCTCAGGGCGTCTCCTTCGAGCAAGCAGCGTCGCTGCCGCTCGCGTATGGAACAGCCTGGCGCATGATGGTGACGCGCGGCCGTATTGCCGCCGGTGAGAGCGTGTTGATCCTCGGCGCCAGCGGCGGTGTCGGCGTGGGTTGCGTTCAGATCGCCAAGATGTTCGGTGCCAAGGTCCTTGCCTGTGCCAGCAGCGAGATCAAAACTCGTCGGCTCGAAGAGCTGGGGGCGGACCACGTCATCAACTACACCGACACCAACTTCCGCAAAGCCGTGTGGGACATCATGGGTAAGCCGAAGATCTCGGGAGAAGGCGGGGTCACCGTCGCCGTGAACTTCACCGGCGGAGACACCATGAGAGATACACAACGCAGCGTTGCCCTGCACGGTCGCATTCTCACGTGCGGCGCGACCGCTGGATTCGATCTCGCCGTCGATGCCCGCTACTGGTGGACGTTCGAGCACGAGATGATCGGCGCCAACGGCTGGACACCTTCTGATCTGCGAGAGCTGCTGGCGAGAATCGACCGCGGCGAGCTGGATCCGGTCATCGACAAGATCCTGCCGCTCGAAAGCACCGACGAGGCCGAGCGACTGCTCGAGGATCGCGAGGTCTTCGGAAAGGTCCTGATCCGTCCATGAGGGAGGAGCAACTCCCCGTCAATCTCGGAGATCTGCTGAAGCGCCCAGGCCTCGGCGAGCGCACGGCACTCGTCGACCTACGGAACGACGATCAGCCAGTCCATCTCACGGCCGACGAGCTGGCCGAGCGAGTGCACACATTTGCGGCGAGCTTGCGGCAGCGCGGTCTACAGCCAGGCGCCCGTGTCGGGTTCCTGAGTGACAACCGCTGGGAGATCCTGGTCGGCTATCTCGGCACCATGGTGGCGGGCGCCGTCGCCGTGCCCATCAACCACAAGTTCCCGCCGGCAACCGTCGACTTCATCATCGAGGACTCCGACGTAGAGCTCGTCTTCTTCGACCAGCAACGCTCGAGGCTCATACCCGATTCGGTAGCCGCGATCAGCTTCGACGACGCGGACGGTGAAGGTTTCCGAGCCTTCTCGAGCCAAGCGACCGGTGACTCCTCGGTCTACGAGCCACGACCCGGTGATCTCGCCGAGATCCTCTACACCTCCGGCTCGACGGGTCAGCCCAAGGGAGTGCCGCTGGACCACGCGGGCCAACTCTGGGCGCTGTTCAAGTATCTCGAATCCTTCGAGCCCGGTCGCGCATCTGGCGCCAGCTTGATCGTGGCGCCGCTCTACCATATGAACGCG
>JANQPS010000699.1 GCA_028285365.1 Thermoanaerobaculia bacterium
ATCGCCGTGCGATATCGCCGACGCTGCAGCTGCAGAACGATCAGATTGCCAGCATTCGCACCCGCCGCGACCAACAGAATCAGAGTGCCAGCGAGCAGGAGCTTGAGCTGTTGCGAGATCCCCGCGGTGAAGTCATCCCGCAAGTCGTGAACGACGAGATCGAACTGCGCAGCTTCCCGGTCCTCGTAGAGCGTGCGCGCGTCGCGAGCGATCTGAGAGGCGACCTCGCGTGCCCGCTGAAGGCTCACATCTGGCGCCAGGCGTGCGACCGTGCGGATCCAGGCGGCGGTTGCGTTCGGATCGGGGCCATCCACCCACATGATCGACCACACGTCCGTTTCGAGCGGGACTCGGCCTCGCGAAGGCAGCTCGAAAGGTGTCTCGGCCGGGAGAACTCCTACGATCGTCCAACTCTGCTGTGCAACCCGCACGCTCTTGCCGAGGATGTCTGGATCGCCCGCGAACTGCTGCTGCCAGAAGTCATAGTCGAGAAGAAGCACGAGCTCCCCGCGATCCTCGACGGTGAACGTTCGCCCCAGCACCGGCTGGACACGGAGCACGTGGTGCAGTTCACTCGTCAGCCAGCCCTGACCAATCTCGACGACCCTGTCTGGAAGCTGCAGAGCCGAGCGCTGCTGGGTGAATCCCCCGACACTCTCGAACACGTCCTTTCTGGCGATCAGTTGCTGAATGTCCCACTGGGTCAGTGGCACCCGCTCCAGATTGTCAGCCGGTTGGGCTGCCCAGATCGCGACCAGACGATCCGAGCCCGCGTAGCGAAGTGGCTTGAGCAGAATTCCGTCGACGAAGGCAAACACTCCGGCAGTCACCCCGAGGGCAACCGTGAGCACCGCGAGCAGTGCGACGGAGGTCCTCGCGTTTCGTGTCACCGCACGGAAGATCCGCCTACCTTCAGTCTCGCAGAGGACCACCACTCCCTCTCGGGTTGGATTGATGCTGCGCGCCCCCTGTCGCCCGAACCAGCGCTCGAGGCGTTCGGCCAACGCACCCCAGGCGAGAGCACTGCCTTCGGTCACCCACCAAACGACGGCGGCACGGAGACCCCGCACTCGGGCTTCGCTCCAGCGCGAGACGGTGTGCTCGAGCAGCTCATCACCGTGAGGAACGCGCACCTCATCCGGATACAGAGAGACCAGCCAGATGATGACTCGCTGTGCGACGCTCCTGCGCGAGCTGCTCATGACGAAACGCTCCAGCGATAGCTCTCCAGCACTTGTCCCAGTCTGACGATCCGATCCGCCTCTAGCCTGAGGAGCGAGCGCCCTCGATCGGTCAGCTCGTAGTACTTGCGCCGCGGATCGCTGTCATCAGCGTCTGGTGCAACCCGGACGACACCACTCTCGACCAGTCGTGCCAGTCGCCGGTAGAGCAGACTGGGCAGCAGACTGAGCTGTGAATCGGTCTGTTCTTCCACCGAAGCCACGATGCCGTAGCCGTGAAGAGGCCCGCTCTCTAGAGCCAGCAGAATGTGAAACAGGTCCGGCTTCAAGGGAGAGCGAAGTGTTTGCTCTGGCATGGTGACGAGGCTAGCCCGCGGCAGAAATAGATGCAAGTTGCACTGATGCAAGATGCCCTGTCTCTGAGCAGGGCTCCAAGGACAACCGGATCCCCAGACCAACCGACCTCAGGCTACCTGCGTCACAGACCAAACGATGTGGCCTTCGGCAAGTCAGAGGCATCGTTGGGTTAGCGGCTCTCCAGGAGGAAGCTCCGCACAGTCCGTGCAAAGTCCGGACTCAACTCCGCGCTGACGTGATCCAAGCCCGGTAGAACCACGACCCTGGAGCGCATCATGAGTCTCTGAGTCTCTTCCGAAGAGGCCCGCAGGGGGTCGTCGCCACCAACGATCAGGAGAGCCGGAACGTCGTTGGATGAGAGCGTCGAGGTGGACACCGTCACCTCTTCGAGTCCCAACGCTACCTGGGCGAGCGCCCCCTCATCCTGCCCGGCCAAGAACATCCGGTTGGCCTCATTTATCTCCTCGGCGCTAGGTGGCGACTGACCCGGAGGTGTCATCGAGCGGATGAGAGGTTCAACACCGCGTCCCGACTCCAAAGACCGCCCCAGCGACTCCATGAAGGCCAAGGGCTCGGAGCCTTCGAGGAGCGCTCCGCCGCCACCCAACACGACCGAGGTCACGCGGTCCGGGTACAGCGCCACCAGCTTGGCCGCGATGAACGCGCCCATTGAGTAGCCCACGACATGCGCTTCCTCGAGCTCGAGATGATCAAGCAAGCGCACGATGTCCTCGACCATCTTGTTTCCGTAGGCATCAGCTCCGTGCGGCTTGTCGCTCCGGCCGTGGCCCCGGCAATCCAAGGCGATCGTCTTGAAGTCCTTCGACAAGGTCTCGAACGCGGGCTCGAAGCTCTCCTGCTGCTCGGGCGGGAGGAACGGAGGTGGCGACAGCCATTCATCTCTGCTTCCCAGGAAGCCGTGGATCAGGACAACCGGCTCACCACTTCCAGCCATGGTGTAGTGGATCGTCGTTCCGTTCGAGTCGAACTGCGCTCCCCCCGCGGCGGACGCGATCAGCGCGGCTCCAACCGCCGTTCCTACGGACTTCGACATCGTGAATCCTCCTGGAGTTGTGTAGCCACTCTTTGCCGTTCTCGGTGCGGGCAACAAGTGAGAAGACACTAATATAAGGAGCAACTAATGTCGAGTAGACCCGCGTCGGCTCTAGCCCTTGTCGTCGTGTCACCACTTCCATCGTCACCCTTCGATCGGGAGGCATCCGGGACACGGCTCCGGCGGTACCTGGAGTTCGAGCCCGTCCCTCCTCGATTCCGAGCATCGACCGACCATCCAAAAATATGTTCCTCCAGCATATGCTACAACGACATCAACACTCTCTTCGCGGGAAGCTCCATGTCATCGGGTCGATACGTCCTGCTCGTTCCAGTTCTAGCTCTCGGCGTGGCAACACCATCGCTCGTCCTCAGCCGGCCCGCCGCCTGTCTGGCTGCGGCCGAACTCGTTGGTACTCCCGACTTCGACGCGTCGCCGCGACATGACGAGTCGGCAGAGCTACTAGCTCTCAGCTACACAGATGGCCTGGTCACTGACGGCACTCTGTACGAACGGATCCATCAGGATCTCGGAAAAGCAGCCCTTCTGCTCCCGATCTCGACATCTGGCCGGTTTACCGGCGAGGCGTCGAACCTCCTTACGACTTGCTCGTCGGGTTCGTCGACGGCGCAGCCCGAGATGCCGCCGAGAACGGCGAGAACCAAGCCTTCAACTGCCTGATCGATCTGCTCGACGTTTCAGAAGTGAGCTATTACCAGATCACTCCTGGGGCCCATGTCGACTTCGACAAACTGTTCGACTACCCCACCGCGAGCTCCTTCTTTGAGCTGATTCCCGAGATCGATGCCACCTACCCGAACCGGAGCGTCGTTGTGCCTTTCGGCACGGGCTGTTTTCATAGCCCGGATGGTGTCAGCCGGGTGTACTTCTTCGAGGAGACTTTGGTCTTCTACCCTGACGGTTTCACGGGCAATGTCGAACGCGTCGAATTCCGGTCCGACGGCTCGGTCTCCAGCGAAGAGTACGACCATCGCAACAATGCACCGTGGCAATCCGAGCTGGAGGCGTGCCTGAACCGCGAGCTCTCCGGCGAGCTCGCGCCAGGTCCACCGCCTCCCCCCAATGTCATGTCTGGACTCCTCGTTGCTGTCAAGGCGAGTTGTTTGTTCTATGGATTCTCCTGAGTCAGGGGTGTTGGGAATGAAGCAGTCATGTCTCCGGCCCATTGATGAGGCTGTTGTCGCCTCTGGCCATGAAGGACTTCGCTCCGAGGTGCCAATCATCCCGGCGACCCGTGGTCGGTCG
>JANQPS010000734.1 GCA_028285365.1 Thermoanaerobaculia bacterium
GAAAAGCCGAGCTTGAAGGGCAGCGCCACGTGATCGGAGAACACGAGCGGTGCCGCGCCGGTACCACCTTCGCCGCCATCGATCGCAATGAAGTCGACCCCGCGCTCGCCACTCGACATGCCCTCGGCGAGCTCCACCCAAAAGCCACTCTCGCCCACGGCAGACTTGATCCCGACAGGCAAGCCGGTCACCTGCGCCAGCTGTTCGACGAAGTCCAGCATCTCGTCGACGCTGCGAAAGGCCGTGTGCGATGACGGACTCACGCAGTCGCGTCCCTGGTCGATGCCACGGATCCTGGATATCTCTGGGGTGATCTTCGCGGCTGGCAGCACCCCGCCGAGGCCAGGCTTGGCGCCCTGACTCAGCTTGATCTCGATGGCCTTGACCCGGTGAGCCGACACGGTGTCCTTGAACCGCTCGAGGTCGAACCCTCCGTCTTTCGCTCGGCAACCGAAGTAACCCGTACCAATCTGCCAGATCAGATCCCCTCCGTGATCGTGATGCGGGGAGATCCCGCCCTCCCCGGTGTTGTGGAGACACCCGCACTGTGCCGCGCCCCGATTGAGCGCCTCGACCGCCCTGGCACTCAGGGATCCGTAGCTCATTCCCGAGATGTTGATGATCGAACTCGGCCTGAACGCCTTCGCGCGCCCGCGCGCCGAGCCGAGCACTCGAGCGCAGGCCACCGGATAACCCTGCTCACTCGAGCTCGGATCGGGTGGGTGTGGCATCACCGAGTGCTTGATGATCAGATGATTGGCCGCGTGCTCGAGGTCGTTGTCTGTCCCGAAGCCGAAATAGGGGTTCTGCTTCTTGGCCGAGGCGTAGACCCAACGTCGATGGTCCCGGGAGAAAGGGCGCTCCTCGTCGTTGTCGGTCACGATGTACTGACGCAGCTCGGGCCCGATCGCCTCCAGCAAGTAGCGAAAGTGACCGATGATCGGAAAGTTGCGCAGAATCGCGTGCTTGCGCTGGGTGAGGTCGTAGACGACAACGCCCACCAGAACCACACCGAGCACCGCGACCCCCACGATGAGCCCCTCCAGGGGAGTGTCGATTGCCGTCATGTCTCGTTCTTCTCCATATAACGACACCGCTCCCTGTGATGACGTCGATGACCACCCGGCGCGCCGAGCTCTTCACCCTCATCCGGCGGACTAGGAGCGTCCGGCATCCCACCATCTCCGGTTGAGCTTGATCTCGAACGGCCGTTCGCCAGGGCGCTGCACGTACGGGTTGACGTAAGACTCGTAGCGATGGACCTCGCCGGTCCATACCGAGGGCGCCGCGTTCAACCACCACTCCTTGAGCTCCTCGTCGAACTCGTCGACAGTGAGGCCGAGAGCCTCCTCGAGCACTTCGGGGGTTGTCAGACCGTTCCGATACCCGTCGAGAATTGCACGCACCTCGTCTCGCCCACGCTCGGCACCTATGTAGAAAAACGTCCAGAGAGCTTGATCGTACGCAGTGGCGACGAGGCTCGAGTTGGGCATCCCCTGCAGCACCTCTTCGACCGCAGGGAACGACAGGATCCTGCTCGTCCGGTAATAGTCCGGCAGCGGGTTCGTTCGGTTTGCCACCATCTCGACGAACTGAGCCACTCCTTCTTGCACCCACTTCGGCGCCTGACCACTCGTGTAGTCGGTGATCATCGCGTGCGCGAGCTCGTGAGTGAGAATCGCCACGAGGCCGGGGTGAAGGCCGTACACGCCGGCGAACGGAATCTTGATACGGCCGTCGAACAAGCCGACGACTTCGAGCCCACCCGTGTAGCTCGAGAAGTCCTTGAAACTGAGCATCTCGACGATCACGCGATCCGCGTCTTCCCTAACCGGTATCCAGTAGGCCAGACGGTCACGCTCCGCTTCCAGGACTTGCGCGATCCGATCGGCGAGTTCGGCCTTGCCTGGCGGGTGCCAGATCTCGAAGTGGTCACTCTGGAGTCGGCCGAAGCTCGCTGCCAGTTTGGCCTGCATCTGGTACATCTCGACAAGGCCTTGCGACGACGGCAGCGGCAGCAGTTGATTGGCCTTGCGCACGAGCCGAACAGCCAGCTCGAAGCGACTCTCGCGAGCCATCTGATGAGCCAAGGCGTAGAGTGTCGCAGGGTCGTTGCGCTCCAGCTCGAGGGTCGCCAGAGTCAGCTTGAGGAGCAGCGCTCTGGACTCTTCGAGTCGACCCAGCGAATGGAGCGCTCGTGCGCGCAGCCTGACGAGCTCGGCGGGAGCTCGCTCCACCTGTCCGTCGACGACTTCGGTCAAACGCACCAGGTCGGCCCATCTGAACGATCTAGCGAGGGCCCGCCCTGCCACGACGAGGTCGTCGCGCAGCACCGTCGAAGCGAGGGCACGTTCACTCAACGACTGAGCTCGCAGGGGTTCGAGGGTATCGAGCAGTTGCGCCTCCCGCTGACGCTCGAGCGCACCCGGAGAGCTCGAGCGGGTACCACTCGGTGCCACCTCCGATCCTCCGGGAACCTCGATGACACCACGACCGCGAGACGCCACCAGGTGCTGTCCGACGAGCGACACGTCCAGGCTGCCGGGGAAGTCCACCTCGCGCACGCCTACATCGGTGGCCAGCGAAACCGGTTCCTGTGGCGCGTCGAGCTCGAGCAGCGGATAGGTATCGAGTCTCGGATTGGCAACCAGCGACAGGAGCGGGTCCTGAAACAGCTCGCGACGTGAAGACGGCCGCAGCTCCCAGGCCGCTCTGAAAGCTCGTTCAGCTCCCTCGGGGTCGTTGTTGAGCACTGCGTCCTGGCTGATCGCGTAGTAGGGCTCAGCTTGCCTGGAACCCATCTCCGTGGCGCGCAGCAGGAGCTGCGACGCTTCCGGTCGAAAGCCTCGCGCTCGCAGCGCCAGCGCCTCCTCTGTCAGACGGCCGTCCGTGACGGGAACGAGCTCTCGCAGCCTCCGGTAGGCAAGGACCATCTCCGCCTTGTTGTCCGCCAGGAGCTCGATGCGAGCCCTGAGCTTGTGGGCCAAAGGCACGCGAGCTGCGTCCGCTACCGCTTCGAGCCCGCTCCGCACCTGCTCGAGTGCCACGTCACTGACGAGATCCAGCTGTAGCCTCCAGAGCAACAGTGCCTGCCGGGCGGACTCACTCGAGGTCTCCGGGGGCTCGAACTGGCTACCCGAAGCCATTGCCATGCGGACGCCGGCGAGTTGTCCCAGTTCGAAGAGTGAAGTCTCGCCTTGCGAGCCCAGATCCGGCGAGGAGCTCGCCTGGTCGCCGCAGGAGACGGCAAAGATCAGCGCCATCGCGGCGGCAATCGGAAGACCCGACACGAGTTGCCGACGACCGACCGACCACGACGGGCGACCGTGCACGGCGGCCATCACGCCCCAGAGCGCCAGGACCAAGACGGTCAGCAAGGTCGGAGCGGACGCCAGCGGGCTGGTAGCTTCGCCAGCCGTTCGCTTCCCCGCCAGGTCATTCGCGGAGTCGAGGTCTTGACTCACGGGCTCCACGAGCGAGCGCACCGCAAACAAGCGGGGCCCTCGACCGTCATCGATGAACTGGAAGAGAATCTCGTCATCGATGCCACTCTCGAACTCCACCTCGAAGACTGCGGTGTGACGCGCCACGGAGGCTTGTGTGGTCTGGAGTGTCCAACGCGCCTCGCATGGTGGCCCAAGGCGCGCCTCGATCTCCGCCGCGGCCGTCTCGGTATCGAGCTCCGACAGTGAAGCACTCTCGTCGAGGAACGGCAGCACGCCGGCAGAGCCCTGGTCGCAGTACGCCAGAGCCACCTTGACGGCTTCGCGCTCAGCGTCACTCAGCTTTTGAAACTGGGCAAAAGAGGTGTCAACCCAAAGTAGCGACAGGGCGCTGACCGCGACGAGCCAGGTTGCCGTCCGCCATGCTGCGCGCACCATCCTGCTGCCGCTCGCGCCGTCGAGGAGCAGGGGCATCGGCTGAGGCCGTGGGGCGAGCAGTTCTGGCATGAAGCACCTGTTGGTCTCGAGAACTGAAACTATCAGCCGGGCGTCCGACCAAAGCGCAATCGACTTCACCTACCCGTCAGCTTCGCGCTGCTCATCGCGAGTGAGCCCCACCGACGAAGACGTGGGGAGCGCTGAAGGTACCCGACGCAGCTCTGAGGTCTTGCGCTACGCTCTCGCTCGCCCGGGGGAATCGACGACCGCCAAGATGAGCCAAACCCCTAGAGCCAGGAGATTCATATGCGCTGGAGAGGCGTCAGAGCCAGTAAGAACGTCGAAGATCGCCGCGGAAGACCGGCGAT
>JANQPS010000746.1 GCA_028285365.1 Thermoanaerobaculia bacterium
ACTCCCACCTCGCTCTCCCGCTGCGCCACGCGGAATGCCGCGGTCGAGTACACCCCCGACAGGGCTAGCAACAGAGCGAGCAACCCGAGAGCCGAGAAGAGCTGGCTAGTGGCTCGCTGGACCGACTGGGTCTCGAGCAATCGTCCATCGAGTGTCCCGAGCTCGGCCAAAGGCAGGCGCGGATCGACCGTTGCCAGCATCCCGCGGAGCGGCTCCGCAAGTGCCAAAGGGTCGCCGCTCGTGCGAGCCATCACGGTGACCGTTCTGTCGATCCAGTCCCAGGGTCCCGACGGCGCCTGCAGGTAGCTCACGTAGACGAGCGGACGCGGCTCGAGCCGCAGACCGAAGTCGTGCGTGTCCTCCACGATACCCACGACTTGCGCTTGCCATCCGCTCGAGTCCTCGTCTGCAAACGCTCGGTTTTCGGTTCGCAGACCGCGACCCACGAGGCCTCTCGCCCATGCCTCCGACTCCTCACCTCCCCAGAGCTGTCGCGCCAACGATCGATTGACGACCACGACGCTGGCGGCTCCGGCCCGGTCGGTCGACTCCAGCTCCCTTCCAGCCCGGAGCTCGATCCCGGCCGCCCGGAAGTAGTCGGCCGAGACCATGCGCAGGCCAGCGAGACCTTCGACGGTCGGGTCTTCGACCGGCACGAACTCGATCCCCACGCTCGAGCCGACCAGAGGAGCTCGGTTTGCGAGCGCAACCTGCACGACACCTGGGAGAGAGTTGGCCGAATCGAGGATCCGTTCCAACGTCCGCAGCATCGACTCGTGGCTCGGATAGTCCGCGCGCGGAAGGGAAAACCGGGCCGTGAGTCGCTGCGAGGTCTCGAAGCCACCAGCCACTCGAGCCTCGGCGCGAAGGCTCTGGATCAACAGTCCGGCGCCAGCGAGTAGACACAAGGTCAGCCCTACCTGAGCACAGACAAATACGGATCCGAGTGGATCGCGCCGGCTGCTCGAACGGAGTCGCAGATCGCCAGCCAACGAGCGTGTGGCCGCGAGCGCAGGGAGTCCGCCGCTCACCAACGTCGTCACGACGACCAGGAGAGCCGCGAACGCAGCCACCATCTCAACCGAACCCGAGCTCAGCGTCGATGATTCGAGAACCGCACCCACCAGGGTGGCGTTGAGAGTGGGTGCGAGAACCAGCCATAGACCGATTCCGAGGGCTCCACCCAGCACGCAGAGAACCGAAGCTTCCGTGACCAGCTGCTGAGTCAGCCGTGCCCGTCCGGCCCCCAGCGACCGGCGAACGCTCAGTTCGGCTCGACGCTCTCTCGCCTGCGAGATCAGGAGGTGAGAGACGTTCACACAGGCGATCAGCAGGACCAGGAGCACACCGCCGAACAGTAGCCAGAGACGCCGCGCCTGGTCTCCCAGCAGATGCTCGCGAAGCGCGAGCACGGACACCTCGCGCCTCTGTGAGGGCGGTCGATCTGCAAAGAGATCCCGCTGGGCCGAGATCAGGGCCTGCTCGGCCGAGCCGAGGCTCGCTTCGGAGTCGATCCGCCCGAGCACGCCGAGGTACGAAGCCTCCTGTTGGAGATCAGAAGAGCTCAGGCGCAGGGGTAGCCAGACGTCGTGCTCTTCGAAGACCCCTGCGCCACCCTCGTCCACGACCCCGACGATGCGATGGGGAAAGCCGTCGATCACCAACTCCTCAGCGAGCGCGTCCGAACTGCCGTCGAAAGCCTGGCGCCAGTAGGACTCAGTGAGCACGACCACACTCCGAGCATCGGCGTCGTAGTCCGATTCGACGAACAGGCGTCCGACAACCGCTCGGGTCCCCACGACCCGGGCCAACCCCGAGCCGGTGTTGAGAGCGTTGAGCCGAAGCGGCGGCGTCTTCGACGACTCGGTGACACCTCGCAGCGCGTAGGGAGCGAGCTCGATCAGGTCTCCGGCACGAGACTGCCAACGGCCCAGCTCGAGCGGCGCAATGATCTGCGACCACTGTGCCTCGGGCGCAACGTCCCGAACCCTCAGGACCACGATGTCGTCGGGCTTCTCCAGTGGCAAAGGCCTCAGCAGCAGACTCTCGACCACGGAGAAGATCGATACGGACGCCCCGATACCCAGCCCCAGGGTGAGTATGGCGACCCAGGCCGTGGCAGACCGTCGCCGAACCTGGCGGATCCCGGATCGCAGGTCGAGCGCCAGATGGCGTAGCCAGGCAACAGGCCTCCTGCGCCCCGTATGGGCTCGAAGGTCTGGGGTGACTGGTTCGGATCGAAAGGTCATTCAGGTTCCCGCGCACGTTTACGCGACGCGCACCGGGAGGTTTCGCGAGTCGCCGCGTCACGGATGAGACACCAGCGAGCCATCTTCCTCGCTCACCTGATCGGACACGGACTGGACTCGGACTGAGCGACACGAACGACAACCGCGCCACCCCCTCCGTGTGGCCGTCCTGGACGGATCAAGGACCGGAGCTCCACGCCCGGCATGCAACCAGTGTGCTTCCTAGGGCTCATCCGATGTGTGACGAGGGACGAAGCGCTACATGTTCCACGAAACTCGAGGAGTCGCCATGACCCAAAGCCCCGCTTTCCCTGTCGCTCACGCGCACGCCTACCCAGAGCGCAGACGCCCTCTCTGCAACGCACTCCAGGCGGCACTCACCGCGTTGGTCTTGCTGATCACGCCCCTGACGCTCGTCAGCTCGAGCGCCCTCGCGTCCGAGCCGGAGCCAAGCGCAACCGCCGACGTCTCCGAAGACCAGCCAAGCCAGTGGGGCCAGTGGAGAGGACCCAACCGCGACGGCACGGTCGCCGGCTCTGACTGGCCAACCGACCTGTCAGGCATCGAGAAGGTCTGGCGTGTCGAGCTCGGCAAGGGGTATCCCGGCCCGATCGTCTCTGCCGACGCCGTGTTCGTGGTGGAGACCGTCGACGCCAAGACCGAACAGGTGAGGGCGCTGTCACGAGCCACCGGCGACGAGCTCTGGAGCACCTCCTGGCAAGGCGGCATGGACGTCCCCTTCTTCGCGCGCCGCAACGGCAACTGGGTGCGCTCGACTCCCGCTTTCGACGGGCAGGCTCTCTACGTCGGCGGCATGCAGGAGAGATTCTTCAAGCTGGATGCCACGACCGGTGAAGTGCTCTGGAGTCTCGACTTCCCTGCGACTTTCGGCACTAAAGCCCCCGACTTCGGGTTTTCCAGCTCCCCGCTGATCGAGTCAGGTGCGCTTTATGTGCAGGCAGCCAACTCCCTGCTCAAGATCGACACCCAATCCGGTGACGTGGTCTGGCGAGCACTGGCGAGCCCAGGCTCGATGTTCGATTCGGGCGCCTTCTCCTCGCCAGTCATCGCAGAGCTCCACGGCGAGCGCCAGCTGATCGCCCAGACCCGCACGACCCTCTACGGCATCGCGCTCGACTCCGGTGAGGTTCTCTGGCAGCACGACGTTCCCAGCTTCCGCGGGATGAACATCCTCACACCGATGGTGGTCGGAGACAGCGTCTTCACCAGCACTCATCGCAACAACAGTTTCCTCTACGACGTGTCGAAGTCCGGCGACAGCTATTCTGCGTCCGAGACGTGGCGCCACAAAGCCCACGGCTACATGTCGAGCCCCGTCATCATCGACGACTACGCCTACCTGAAGCTCGGCAACCGTCGAGTGATCTGCATCGACCTTCGCACCGGAAAAGAGACCTGGACTTCCGAGCCTCTCTCCGAGTACTTCAGCATGGTCGCTCAGGACGACACCATCCTGGCCCTGGGCGCTGAAGGCGAACTCCACCTGATCGCCGCCAACCCAGCGCGCTTCGAGCTGCTGGACTCACGCGAGATCAGCGAGCAGGAAACGTGGGGGTACCTGGCCGTCGTCGGAGACGAACTGTTCGTTCGCGAGCTGGAGGCCGTCAGCGCCTACCGGTGGCACAGCGCCGCTGCCAGCGACACGGTCCCGACCGCGGCAGGCGAGTAGCGCCAGCCGCGACTGTTCGGCAGGCTCTTCTTGGCGCCCCGGCCGTATCGCCGCTCAGGCCGCCAAGCTTCGGGTGACGCCCTGGCTATCTTGTACGGTCAGTACCGAGAGGGCCCTGACTCGTAGCCAGAATCGGAAGGCGGCAAACCGGGCCGTCCCTCAACAGGGACGGCCCGACGTGTTTCCATCCGAATCGTCAGTTCGGGATGACTCCGCCGCCCGCCTCGAGCTCAGCGGGCGTGCCGTTGATCACGCCTCCACCCATGCTGAGCGCTAGAGCACCGGACTCATCGACCACACCACTCAGCGGAGTCGGGTCCTGTCCGGGAATCATCGCTTTGGCCGTGACCTTGTTGCCGTCCCACACGACCTCCTGGATCGGCGCCGGTAGAACGAGGCTGCCCATCTGGACGTACCAGCCGCCGGGGCCGCCGTCCTTCGGCAGATGGACGGCACTAGGCTCGGGGCCCTTCGCCGGGTCGCGGGTGACGTCGATGCGCCACACCTGCCCCGGATAGGCCTCGGCGAGCTCGGCGAGCTTGCCGAGCACCAGGCTCACGGGCTTGGGACTGATGCCCTCATCGACCACATAGTCCACGAAACCGATCAGCATCTCGTCGGTGGAAGCCGTTCCCCAGGTCACATCGACCGACGGGTCTGGGTTGGCCGGATTGTCCGGCGAGTTGTCCCAGTGGGCAATGACTTCGATCTTGGTCCCCGCCGGCATCTTCACTGGCTCTGCGAAGTCGTAGTTGGTCTGCCAGTTGAAGTCGTAGCGACTCACCGACAGCAGGGTCTCTTCCCTGCCGTCAGGGTAGATCGCCCGGTAGGTCATGTCCTTGCCGCGATAGTGCATGTGCGGTGTCAGCGAACGAATCTGCACATCCTGCGGGAAGACGTACGACGCCTTGGCTCCGTAGTTCGGATCTCCTGCCGGAATCTTGAAGTCGGCGTTGAGAACCCAAAGATTCACGAACTCCTTCTCGACCTCTTCGGGATCGGCGAAGTGAATGCCGATCTTGGTCTGGTCGGTAGTCGCCTCACCCGTCGGGTGATAGTGGAAGTCACCAAGCAAGGCGTGGCCCTTCTTGAGGAGGCGCGCAGTCCCTTCGGGAAAGACATTGGGAGCAGCGCCGGCCGCCCACCCCGAAATCCACGACTGCTGGTTCTGACCCGAGGCGTCCGACTGCCAGAGGATGAAGTGGTGCACCACCGAGGGATCACCAGGGAGCACCTCGACCTTCTTGATCCAGCGATCCTCGTCGAACGTCTGGGGAATCGGAATCACCGTGAACTGATCAGGACCGTCCCCGGGCACGTCATAGGCGTCGAAGGTGTAGACGAAATCGGGCTCACCGAGAGCCCACTCGCCCTGGCGCTCACTCTTTGGGAGCGTCGGCATGTCGCCCTCTCCCTTGGGGGCTCCGGCCGCGACCCAGTCGGTGATCGTCGCGATCTCGGCGTCGGACAAGCTGGTGTCGTTCGAAAACGGGCCGTAGCCGGGATCTGCATCCCACGGCGGCATGTCTTTGTCCTTGACGACTCGCGCAATGGAGCGTGCCCAGGGCCTGACCTCGTTGTAGGAGAGCAGCGACATCGGGGCGATCTCGCCTGGCTGATGGCAGCCGGCACAGTTGTCGTAAAGGATCGGAGCAACGTCGCCAACGAAGGTCGGCTGATCGACCGTGGTGGCCAGGGCGCCGCTTGCAACCAGCGCCGTACAACAGACAAGACTGACCAGAGCG
Organism: Thermoanaerobaculia bacterium; assembly: GCA_028285365.1. Taxonomy (GTDB): domain Bacteria; phylum Acidobacteriota; class Thermoanaerobaculia; order Multivoradales; family Multivoraceae; genus JANQPS01. The sequence continues at coordinate 5,685 of JANQPS010000746.1, forward strand.
GTCGAACGAGTGCGTTGAGCTCGCATGAATAGGCCTCCTATCGGAATGTCACGAAGGCTCGGCAACGGGGCGGAACGAGCAGATTCTACGAAACCGGGCCGGGCTGAACGTCGGGGCTTTCGGACAAGACTCCCTACGGCCCTGCGGCCGACGAGTTTCGGCGGCCCCAGAAGCACCTCGGCATCGCGCCAGCCGACAGCCACTCCTGGCAAACTCTCTTGTAGACGAATCTCGACTCCATCGCCGACATCGACGACATACCGACAACCGACAACCGACAACCGACAACCGACAATCAGCGACTTCGGGCTCCGCTCGTGTGCGTCCGCTTGAGCGTTTGCATCATGACGGTTCCGGGTCCGGTCAACCGGGTCATGAACAGCCCTTCGCTACCGAACAACGACTTGCGCAGCCCCCCAACGGCCTGGATGTCGTAGTCGACTCCTTCGCCGAAAGCCGCCAAGTTGCCGGTGCTCACCAGTCGGGTCTCGCCTTTGGCCAGCGTCTCCTGCGAGAAGTCACCGCTGCCGTGCACGAGCACCGTTCCCTGTCCGCTGATCCGCTGCAGAAAGAGTCCAGCCCCGCCAAACAGCGCGGCTCCGGCCCGCTTGGCCACCGAGACGTTGATGTCGACGTTTCCCCACGCGGCCAGAAACGCTCCTCGAGTCGTCATGACCGGACCGTTCGCCAGATCCCAGGTCGTGATGTGTCCAGGTTGGTTCGCACCGAGAACCAGACTCTGATCGTCGGCATTCGCCTCGATGAAGGTGAGCGCAACCCCCTCTCCCGCAAACGACCTTCTGAGAGCACCGCTGAGTCCTCCCGGGACCTTCAAGCTCCACTGGACCTGGGGGCCGTACGACACCAGTGCGCCACGACTGGCCCAGAGCGTGTCGCCGCGACCCAGCCTGAAATGCGCGGTCTGGGCGATCTCGCCTCGAATCTCGGGGCTGTAGCTCATCGTCATGTCTCCCTCAAATCCAGTTTCTCAGACACTCTACGCCTTCGGCCAGGCACTATTCCGGCAGCCCGCCGAACGACCCCGTACAATGCGGGCGTGTCGAGCGACTCGGACAAGCCGTCGCGGCCAAAACCTTCGGCCGCCAACATCAGACGCATGCTGGCGCTGGCTCGTCCGGAGCTGCCCAGACTGAGCATTGCGACGTTCGCACTGCTCATCAGCTCGGGCATGAGCCTGGCCTACCCCCAAGCGATCCGCTACATGGTGGACTCCGTTGTGAGCGGCGAGTCGCCGCTCTCGCTCGATACGACGGCCCTGATCCTCGTCGGAGTCTTCGGCCTGCAATCGATCTTCGCCACCTTGCGCGGTTGGCTGTTCACGGCGGCCGGCGAACGGATCGTCGCGACGCTGCGCAGTCGCGTGTTCGATGCGATCCTCGGTCAGGAGATCGGTTTCTTCGACGTTCGGAGGACCGGCGAGCTGACCAACCGTCTGAGTGCAGACACCGCGGTTCTCCAGAACACCGTCACCGTCAACGTCTCGATGGCCCTGAGACAGTCACTCGGCGCCCTCGGGGGCATCATCATGCTGCTGGTGATGAGCCCGAGGCTCACCGGCGTGGCCATGGCTTTTGTTCCCCTCGGAGTCCTGGTTTCGGCGTTCTACGGTCGTTGGCTGAGACGCATTTCCGCCCAGGTACAAGACGCACTCGCCGCAGCCAGCACGATTGCCCAGGAGTCCATCGCCGGGGTTCGTACGGTGCGCTCGTTCGCGCGCGAGCGCTACGAGTCGGAGCGTTACGACAAGGCCATAGACCACTCCTACGAACTGGCCGCCAAGCGCGCGCTGTACTACGGCGGCTTCAGCGGCATGATGGGCTTCTTCGGTTACGGCGCAGTCGGATTGATCGTCTGGTACGGAGGACGCCAGGTCGCCGCGGGGACGATCACCGTCGGAGAGCTCACGGCCTTTTTGCTCTACACGGGGCTCGTCGCAGTCTCTTTCGGTTCTTTGGCTAGTCTGTACGGCGACTTCATGCGCGCCATCGGAGCCTCCGAACGGGTCTTCGAGCTGCTCGACGCCACCGAGAGTCTCGAGCTCCAGGGTGCCGACGAGAGCGATCTGCCGCGCCCCGACGGAGCCATCCGTTTCGACAACGTCGGTTTCGAGTACCCCTCACGTCCCGACGTGGCCGTTCTGAGAGACTTCAACCTCTCCATCGAGCCGGGAGAGGTGGTCGCTCTCGTGGGCCCCTCGGGAGCCGGCAAGTCGACGGTCGCCAGTCTGATCTACCGTTTCTACGACCCCTCATCGGGGCGCATCACGCTGGACGGGCGAGACCTGACCTCGATGCCTCCGCGGGCACTGCGCGAGCACATTGGTGCGGTGATGCAGGAGCCGGTCCTGTTTGCCGCGTCGGTCGAGGAGAACATTCGCTACGGCAAACCCACGGCCTCGCTGGACGAGGTTCGCGCCGCAGCACGGACCGCCAACGCCGCTCAGTTCATCGAGGACATGCCCGACGGTTACGACACGGTGGTCGGCGAGCGCGGCGTGCGGCTCTCCGGAGGGCAAAAGCAGCGAGTGGCCATTGCCAGAGCCGTGCTCAAGAACCCTGTGGTCCTCATCCTCGACGAAGCCACCTCAGCGCTCGACGCCGAGAGTGAATCTCTGGTCCAGGAGGCACTCGAGCGGCTGATGCGCGATCGCACCACGCTCATCATCGCGCACCGGCTCTCGACCGTACGCACCGCCGACCGCGTGGTGGTACTCGATCAGGGATCGGTCTCGGAGACCGGATCTCACGACGAGCTCTACGCGGCGCGCGGTCTCTACCACCAACTGGTCGAGCGCCAGTTCATGGGAAGCGGCCTGGCCAGCTGAAGGACGCTCAGCTGCGAGAGGACCAGTGGGATGATGCCCACTCGATTGATGCCCACTCGATTGATGCGAAGTCGATTGATGGCTCTGGAATGATGGCTGCGGAGTCGTCGAGCGACCCTGGCCGGCACGCCGCTCGAAACACTGCTCTAACTACGGCTCGAGATACGGCTTGAAATACGGCTTCAAATAGAGTGTCGGAGTCCGCCATGCACACACAACGACTCCCTCTTCGGCCCGCAGTCTCTCGGTTCGAGGCTCTTCGCTTGCGCCTGAGTTCTGCCCTCGCCGCAACCGGACTGGCTCTTCTGATTCCCTCGTCGGCGGCTTGCGCCAGCGAGACGAACCGCGCGCCAGCGAGCACTCAGCCTGCGTCTACTGCCAAGCTCGCTCAGCTCGAGCCACTGCCTGGTGGCACGCAGTTCAGAGAGCGCATCGACGCGCTTTCGGAAAGCGGCGGCTACTTCGACACCGACAACTTGATCTCTAACGAGTCGTCCTACCTCCATCCCGTGCGAGCGCTCAACCAGCTGGGAGTCCGCGGAGGGGCCTACGTCGGTGTGGGCCCTGACCAGAACTTCTCCTACATCGCCCACATCAAGCCCGAGATCGCGTTCATCGTCGACGTGCGTCGCGACAACATGCTGCAGCATCTGCTGCTCAAGGCGATCTTCGAGGCTTCTGGTTCGCGCGTCGAATATCTGGCGATGCTCTACGCGCGTCCCCTCCCCCCCGATCCCGATTCCTGGACCGATCGACCGCTCCAGGCACAAATCGCTTGGATCGACGACCAGTCCTCGACGCCGGAACTCCGAGCCCAGGCCCTCTCACAGGTCGCCGATCGTGTCCGCTCCTACGGTTTCGACAACTCGGAAGACCTCGAGACCATCGAACGCTTCCACGACCAGTTCATCCGTCACGGCCTCTCGCTGCGCTTCAATAGCCACGGGCGCCCGCCGCGCTCGACCTACCCCGATCATCGACGCCTCCTGCTCGAAACGGACCTGAACGGGGAGCAGGCGAGCTTCCTCGCTTCCGAAACGCTCTATGAAGACGTCCGGACACTACAGCTCACCAACCGCATCATCCCGGTCGTAGGCAATCTCGCCGGGCCCGAGGCTCTCGGCAACGTGGGCCGGAGGATGAGCGAGCTCGACCTCGAGCTGTCCGCCATCTACACCTCCAACGTCGAGTTCTACCTCTGGCGGCAGCGCTCGTTCCAGCGGTTTGCCGACAGCCTCGCGAGCTTTCCGGTCAACGATCGGTCGGTTCTCATCAGGAGCTACTTCGGCAGAAGCTGGGGTATGGGACCCCGCGCTCTCCCCGGCCACGGCAGCGTGCAGCTGGTCCAGAGCGTGGACGACCTGGTTCAAACCCATCAGAACGACGGCTTCGTCGGCTACCACCAGCTCATCGAGCGCGGACGGATCGACCTCACCAGACCGTACGACCCGAATCGATGAGCGTCTCACTCCGCCATCTCGTCCATCCTGGAACATCCGTCCTCGCCACCTCGTATCCTTCTCAAACAGCTTCATCAACGGAGACTTTCAACATGACGACAGAACGTCCTCGCCGTCTGCGAGACCTGATTGCAGTCCCACTCTGTCTCGCCCTCTGCTTCGCCTTTTCAGCGGCCACCGCCACCTTTGCCGCCCAAGCCGACTCGGACACATGGGCGGGTTTCGACGCCTGGGTCGAGGAGGTCATGGCGGAGTGGCTCGTGCCGGGCATCGCCGTATCCGTGGTCAAAGACGGTGAAGTCGTGCTCGCCAAGGGCTACGGCTTCCGTGACTACGAGAACAAGGTGCCAGTCACCGCCGACACCCTGTTTGCCATCGGCTCGAATTCGAAGTCGTTCACGGCACTCCTGCTCGCCATGATGGTGGAAGCCGGTGAGCTCGAGTGGGACGAGCCGATTCGCACCTACATGCCCGACTTCCAGCTCCATGACCCCGTGGCGACTGCGCAGATGACGGCGCGCGACCTCGTCACGCACCGCTCTGGCCTCCCTCGCCACGACCTGGTGTGGCTCGCCACTGGCCGCGACCGCCGAGGCCTCTACGAGCGCATGCGCTATCTCGAACCGAGCCAGCCGTTTCGTGGTGCTTTCCAGTACCAGAACCTGATGTTCATGACCGCCGGCTACCTGGCGGGCCAGGTTGGTGACTCCACGTGGGAAGAGCTGACTCGTCAACGCATTCTCGATCCGCTCGGTATGACCAGGAGCAACTTCTCGGTCGACGACATGGCCAAAGATGCAGACCACTCCTTCGCCTACATGGACTTCGACGACGAGATCACCAAGGTCCCGTTCCGCAACATCGACGCTGTGGGGCCCGCCGGCTCGATCAACTCTTCGGTCAACGAAATGGCCAAGTACGTCCAGTTCCACATCGACTACGGCAAGGTGGGCGAGGAGCAGATCCTCTCCGAGGCCAGTGCCAGAGCGATGCAGAGCCCTCAGATGGTCATGAACGGACCGCTTGCTGCCGCCGTTCGCAACGGCGACGAGATCGGCGATCCCACGTACGGCCTGGGCCTCATGGTCGGGACGTACCGAGGTCGCAAGCACGTCCGCCACGGCGGCGGCATCGACGGTTTCATCTCGGCAATGGAGTGGCTCCCGAACGAGCGCATTGGTGTCACCGTGCTCTCGAACACCTCGGGGAGCGGCACCGTTCCGCAGCTCGTCGTTCGCAACGTCTTCGATCGACTGCTGGGCCTCGACCAGATCGACTGGGCCGAGCGCGCCAGGAAGCAGGAAGCCGAAGCCGAGAAGATGGCCGAGCAGATGAAAGAACAGCGTGCTCAGGGCCGCAAGGACGGCACGAAGCCCAGCCACTCGCTCGACGACTACGTCGGTTCGTACGAGCACCCGGGATACGGCATGGCCACGATCGGACGTGACGGTGACGCCCTCCAGGTCGAGGTGATCGGCTTCGACGTGCCGCTGGAGCACTACCACTACAACGTGTTCATGGTGCCCTACGACCTCGAGGGTCCCATGGCATCCCTCGGTGGAACTCGAATCGCCTTCTCCTACGACCTCGACGGCGACATCGACAGCCTGGAAATCCCTCTCGAGAGCAGCGTGAGCGCAATTCAGTTCGCACGTCTCGGTGACGAAACGATGAACGAGATCGCCTTTCTCGAGCGGATGGTCGGCCAGTACGAGATTGCGGGTCAGCTCGTCACCGTGGCTCTTGCGGGTGACAAGTTGACACTCACAGTTCCAGGACAGCCGGTCTACACGCTCGTACCGGATCGCGACACGACCTTCAAGCTCGAAGGAGCCGACGGTTTCAGCGTCGAGTTCGATGTCGAAGGCGACTCGTCACCGGCATCCGCCGCCACCCTCCACCAGCCCAACGGCAGCTTCACGGCCGAGAGGAAAGCTGCCGCCTGAGCCCGCTGACGCGCTCGCGCAACGACGCAAAGAACACTCGCGCGCTGGTTCGCTTCCAT
>JANQPS010000462.1 GCA_028285365.1 Thermoanaerobaculia bacterium
ATCTCCTGGTGCATCCGGCTGGGAAAGCCCACCCCGAGCTTCTGGCCCTTCACGTCGATGAACGCTCCTTCGGGGCCCGCGGCCTGGGTCAGTCTCGTGTCGATGAAGCCGAAGGCGACGCAGTTCACGTTCACGCGGTAGCGCGCCCATTCTCTCGCCAGGGTCTTGGTCATGCCGACGACCGCCGCCTTGGCCGCGGAGTAGGCGATCTGAGTCGCCGAGCCTTCGGTTCCGGAAATCGACGAGATGTTGACGACCTTGCGGTTGTAGTTCTCGAGGCCGTTGCCCTCGCTCTGGCTGGCCACCTTGAAGTGTGGGAGTGCGGCTCGGAGGAGTCGGAAGGGTGCCGTGGCATGAACGTCGAGCATGGCCTGCCACTGTTCGTCGGACGTCTTCTGGATGGTGGTGTTCCAGATGTAGCCGGCGTTGTTGACGATGATGTCGAGTCCACCGAGCTCGCCGAGCGCCCGCTCAACTGCGCTTTCGCCAAAGTCCGAGGACGTCACATCGGCGGCATGGGCCAGGACTCGGTTTTGTGGGCCGGAAAGGCCGCCCACGGTTTCCTCGAGAGCGGCGGGGTCCAAATCGACCGCGAGGACCTTGGCTCCTTCGCCCGCGAGCTTGTGAGTGATCGCCGCTCCGATACCGCGGGCGGCTCCGGTGACGATGGCGACTCGATTCTCCAGCTTTGCCATGGCAGTTCTCCTAAGCCTCGTCAGGCTATCGCGTCGAACGAGTCCGCTCGTAGGCTCCCTGCGGCGCTAAGCTGGGGTTGCACGTGACCTTGCGTCGGACGAGGCGTTCGATGTGAGGCTGTCCACGACGAGGTACGAGCTTGTGAAGGTCAATGGAATTGCGTTCTTGCTGGCAGTGATCGCGATCGGGTGGGTTGGCTCTTCGACTTCCGAGGTCGTGGCGCCACCCGGTTCCGTGGTCCGTTGGGTGGGTACGGAGATCGACTCGTGTGGAGTCGACGAACGTCGGTTCGATCCCATAGACGGCGCGTGTTTGATCCCTGTCGATCTTCTTCGCGAGGGGGCCTCCAAAGCGGTTCGTCTGCGCGCCGGTGAAGTCGAGTCGCTGACCGTCCGAGTCGGTGAGTACCCGTATCGGGTGCAGCGTCTACAGATCAAGGACGACGGCTACGTCAATCTGTCGGCTGAGAATCTCGAACGCTCGCGCCGCGAGCGCGAGCGGATCGAAGCGCTCTTCGATCTTCAGACTCCGCGGCGTTTCGAGCTGCCGCTTCGCTTCCCGCTCGAGAAGCGTCTGCAGGGAGGGAGATTCGGATCCCGACGGATCATCAACGGTGAGCCGCGGAGTCCCCACAGCGGGGCCGACTATGCGGCCGGAAAAGGGACTCCCGTGTTGGCGGCAGGTGCAGGAACGGTGGCTCTCGCCGAGGAGCACTTTTTTGCCGGCAAGAGTGTCTACGTGGATCATGGAGGTGGCCTGCTGACGATGTACTTCCACCTGGATGGCATCTCTGTAGAGCCTGGCGACGAGGTGACCGCGGGAGATCCACTCGGAGTCGTCGGGAGTACCGGCCGGTCGACGGGACCCCACCTTCACTTCGGAGTGCGCTGGCACGGTGCCAGAGTCGACCCGTCGCTCCTCTACGAGGCTCCGTCGTCCTGGGTCGTGGTCCGGTCACCCTGAGGTATCAGCGCGAGGCGTAGCGTTCAGCTCGTTGGCGAACGGAGCTTCTCGACGAGCTCTCTCGTGCGGTTCCAGAAATCCTGCGGCCAGGGAGTGTCGGGGAAAGCTGCCGACTCACTGAGCAGTAGCTGATTGGCTACCGCGATGTCCTTGGCGATCTTGCGAGACAGGTCGGTTGCCGGAAACGTCGTCAGGGTCTCCAGGTGATCGAGCACTCCTCTGGCGTTGGCGCCGAGAAGACCTCCATCCACCGCCAGCCAAACGACGGCAGCCTGCAGCAGGATCGACGACCTGGAGCTGGGATCGGCGTAGCTCTCGACGAACGTCTGGAGGGTCTCGACCGTGACTGCGTGAACCTGGTCTCCGGGGCTGGCCAGGACTGGCATGAGCGGAAAGTCGGGGTAGTGCGCGAACACGGTTCGCAGCGGATTGGCGCAAACGTCGAGGACGTTGCTCCTGCGGAGCTCTTCCTTGAAAGAACCGAAGTCCTCGATCCAGAGGTAGCTACCCGCCGTAGCGAACAGCTGAGTCTCGAACTGCGGTGCCATCTGGCGCGCACACGTTGCGCACTGCGCAGCAATCCGCGCTCCGCTGACCGGGCCGTACTGAGTCTGCAGGGCGCCGATCCACAGCAGCTCAGGGAGCGCTCTGGCGCGCCATAAGTTCTCGTCCAGCGGAGGTGGGCCGTCGAAGAAAGAGTGAATCCGGATCTGCTCGCCGTTCGAGTAGTCTGGCTTGGCAGTTTTGAAGCGCATTTCTGGAGTCCAGTCTGGCGGCCCTGAAGCGGACGGCTCGACATGCGATGACTGGTCGTCGCCTCCAGGCAACGTGAGCCGTCGTCAGCCCATCGCGAGTCTGTCGTGAGCCCATGTTATGAGAAGCGACATCTTCGATGATCAGCCGACGAACCCCGTGCCGGCGCGCGCAACCGAGTGTGAGCGGCGGCGGCGGGAGGCGGGGTCGTGATCCTGATCGCTGCGGCGCTGGCGCTGGTCAGCTGGATCGTCTTGAGTGCCTCGCCCTGGCATCGTTGGCCGAGTGAGCTCGAGCTCCCGTCACCACCTGATGCGGAAAGTGATGGTGACGGCCTTGCGGTGATCGTACCGGCACGTAACGAGGCGGCCACCTTACCCTCGAGTCTTCCCAGCCTCGTCGATCAGGTGCCCGGTCGGGTATGGGTCGCCGATGACGGTTCGTCTGACGGCACAGCGGACTTGGCTGCCGCAGTCGTCGGAGAGGAGCGAGTGCTTCGGTGCCCGCCTCGCCCCAGTGGTTGGAGCGGCAAGGTTCATGCGCTGGGTCATGCGGTCGAGCGGATCTGCGAGCTGGATCCGGAGGTCGAGTGGTTCTTGTTCACGGACGCCGACATTCGACATCGACCTGGATCGATCGCTGCGCTTCGGCTGACGGCTGATGGCGGGGAGGGTTTCCAGCTGGTGTCGATCATGGCGAGGCTCAACGCGACGACCTTCTGGGAGAAGGTTCTGGTGCCGCCGTTCGTCTACTTCTTTCATCTTCTCTATCCGTTCCGGGCCGTCGTCTCGACATCGACCCGCGTTGCCGCGGCCGCCGGGGGCTGTGTGCTGGTGGAGCGCCGGGCGCTCGAGAGCGCTGGGGGCCTCGCTGCAATTTCTGGTGCGCTCATCGACGACGTGTCGTTGGCAAAGATCGTCAAGCGCTCGGGTGGCCGAGTCTGGCTCGGATTCGACGACGGCATCGTGTCGATTCGGGAGTACACCTTCGCCGGGCTGTGGCAGATGGTCGCGCGGAACGCTTTTGTCCAGCTGCGCTTCAGTTGGCTGCTGCTGCTGTTCGTCGTGTTGACGATGGGTGCCGTCTTCGTGGCACCGCCTGGTCTTGCCGCCATGGGAGTGGTTGCGGCAGTTTCGACCGACGATCAGTTTCTGCAGGGCCTGCGCTGGCCTGTCGAGGAACCGTTCGGGGGAAGTGTTGCGGCATGGCTGCTCGGCTGCGGGCTCGGAGCGTGGCTGCTGCAGGCGCTCTCGCTCTCCCCGTTCGTGCGGCATCATAAGGTTGGCGCGCTCTTCGGATGGACCCTGCCGCTGGCGTCGCTTCTCTACCTCGCCATGACCGTGAGCTCCGCGGTCAACCATCTTCGCGGGCGGACTTCGTCGTGGCGAGGGCGTACCTACGACAAGTGACCACAGAGTCAAGTGACCACAGAGTCGAGTGACCACAGAGTCGAGTGACCAGGGAGGAGTCCCATTGCAGCTCGCCGGGCGCGAACTGACCGCTGACGTCATCGTCAGTGATCTTGCCGAGAAAGAGGAGCGCGACCTCGTCCGTGCAGCGCTACGCGCTGGCGCACACGCGCTCGGAGCAACGCTGCTCTCAGAGCACGACCAGGTCTTTCAGCCTAGTGGCGTCACAGGAGTCGTGATCATCGGAGAGTCGCACCTGCTGGCCTCTACGTATCCCGAACTGGACCTCGTAGCGGTCAACATCCAGACGTGCTCGCCGGACATGACGATCCTCGACGGACTCACCGCGATCTGTCGCACACTCGATGCCCAACTCGTGAGGTCAGTGATGGTCAAGCGTCATGTCGACGTGCCGCTCGAGATCGAGTCGTTCCATCGCGACGTGCCATTCGTCGACGGTGCCCTTTGCCTGGAACAAGGACAGTTGGTCGACTTCGGCCCTCGACGCTGAGGCTGGCCCAGCAGGCGAGACTAGCCGCCGAAGGAGAGGCGCAGCCCTGCGTGAAAGAGTCTCGGCTCGGCGATTCTCACGAGTGTTGCGGTCGCGTCGATGGCGGTTTCTTCGTCGAGCAGGTTCTGGACCCCGGCAAACACCTCGAGGCGCTCTCCCAGGCCTCTCCTCAGGGACAGGTCGAGCATGGTGAAATCGTCGAGTGGGAACTCGTTGCGATCGTCCGCAAAACGCTGACCCACGAAGCGCCCGGACAGTGTTGCCGAGAGGACTCGAGAAGTC
>JANQPS010000752.1 GCA_028285365.1 Thermoanaerobaculia bacterium
CGCTGTCGGTGTCCTCAGGGCGCGCGGGCGCTCGCGCGCGCTAGCCGCGGTGACCTGTCTCCAGGCCCTGGTCCTTGCCAGTGTCCTGTGCGCGACCAGCGTCTCCGCGCAACAGCGCCCCACCCTGCGCGCACAGCGCTTCGACCAGCCCCCACTGATCGACGGCGTCGTCGCGACCGAGCCCGCGTGGCAGGCTCTCGAGCCCGGAACCGGCTTTCAGCAGCTCGAACCTTTCGAGGGTGAGCCGGCTACCGAGCGCACGGAAGTGCGCATCGGCTTCGACGCCAAGCATCTCTACATCGGTGTCGTCTGCTACGACTCAGCCACCGACAGCCTCGCCGTGTCCGACAGTCGCCGCGACGCCAACCTCGGCGAAGAAGACAGTTTCCGTATCGTCCTGGATACCTACCTCGACCGTCAGAACGCCTTCGTGTTCGGCACCAACATCGCTGGCATCCAGTACGACGGTCAGGTGACCAACGAGGGGCGCGGTGGCGGCCGCGGCCGCGGCGGAGACGGCGGCGCCAACCTCGACTGGGACACGTCGTGGACCGTTCGAACCTCGGTGGGCGAAGAGGCCTGGGAAGCCGAGATTGCGATTCCCTTTCGCAACCTGCGCTACGGCGCCAACGCCACGACCTGGGGGATCAACGTCGAGCGCAACATAAGGCGCAAGAACGAGAGCTCGTACTGGTCACCGCTGGGCCGTGAAGCCAATCTGTTCCGTGTTTCCATGGCCGGGACTCTGGAGGGAATCGAGTCTCCCAAGCAGCGCAACCTCCAGATCATTCCCTACGCGCTGGGCTCCCAGTCAGACGACGGGGTGGCCGATAGCGAATCGGACTTCGAAGGCGGCCTGGACCTCAAGTACGGCGTCACTCCCAGTCTGACTCTCGACGTCACCGTCAACACCGACTTTGCTCAAGTCGAGGCCGACGAGCAACAGGTGAATCTGGACCGCTTCAGCCTGCTCTTCCCCGAGAAGCGTCCGTTTTTCCTGGAGAACGCGGGGCTCTTCAAGGTCGGCACCGGGCCCGGCTTCAGCGGTGCGAGTGTCGTCGACCTGTTCTTCAGCAGACGCATCGGACTCGACGACGGAGAGCGAGTTCCGATTCTGGGCGGCGCCCGACTTTCAGGGCGAGTCGGCAAGTTCAACCTCGGCTTCCTGTCGATGCAGACCGACGAGACCGAAACGCTCCAGGCGAACAACTTCACGGTGGCGAGGCTCTACCGTGAGTTCGAGCGCCGTAGTCGGGTCGGCATGATGATCGTCAATCGCCAGGGAACCGGCTCCCTCGCACCCGACGACGATCACAACCGCACCTTCGGCATCGACGGTCAGATGGGCTTCGGACGCTATTTGGACATGTCGGGCTGGGCTGCCAAGACCTCGACCCCGGGGCTCGAGGGTGACGACCATGCCTACGGCATCGGTTCCAGCTACAGCTCGCCACAGTGGCGAGGTCGCCTGAACCTCGCCGAGGTTGCCGAGAACTTCAATCCCGAAGTCGGCTTTGTGGGTCGACACGACTATCGGCGGGTCAATCTCTTTTTGCTCCGCCGCTTTCGACCCAAAGGCGAAGGCCGCATCAAAGAGCTCGGCCCCCGGGTGTTCTACGACAGCTACTGGAATCTCGACGGCTTCCACGAGACCGAGCGCTACTCGCTGGGTGGTGAGGTCGAGTTTCGCAACAACGCGAGAGTGAGCTTCTCGGCGGGGGGCAATCTCGAACGACTCGTCGAAGGCTTCGAGATTTTCGACGGCATCACCATCAACCCTGGCACCTACTCCAACTACGGCTTCTTTCTGTTCCTCAATAGCAGTCGGGGGAAGGCGGTCA
>JANQPS010000753.1 GCA_028285365.1 Thermoanaerobaculia bacterium
CATCGTCAGGACGAAGGCGCGACTCGAGTTCCCGGCGCGGTTTGCGCTGGTCGCTGCGATGAACCCCTGCCCGTGCGGCTATCACGGCGATCCACGACACGACTGCCGATGCTCACCGGGAGCGCGTCAGCGTTACTCAGGCAGAATCTCGGGCCCTTTGCTCGACCGCATCGATCTGCGCGTGCTAGTGCCGCGCATCGGTCTCGACGAATACCGACGACAGGCTGCTGGCGAAGACACCGTCACGGCGCGGGGTCGGGTCGAGACGGTTCGACGAATCCAGAAGGAACGCGACGGCAGGCTGGCGTCGCGCCTGACTGGGCGAGACCTCGATCAGGCCGACGTGGGGCCGCAGGTGCGGGCGACGCTCGAGCGGGCCTACGATCGCTTTGGTCTCTCACTGCGTTCGGTCCATCGAGTCCTACGAGTCGCGCGCACCATTGCCGACCTCGAGGGGCAAGGCGCCATCGAGGTCAAGCACCTCGGAGAAGCTTTGCAGTACCGAATCGTCGAGAAGACGACAAGCGTGAACTGACTCTCGAACGTTGCTTCAACCGAAGTATCTCCCGCGGTCCGGAAGGTCGCTGGCGCTTGCTACGATGACGGCGATGAAACAGTACCTGGATCTCATCGAGCGAGTCTTGGACGAAGGTGTCGATCGGGGGGACCGCACCGGTACCGGCACGCGCAGTGTCTTCGGTCACCAGATGCGCTTCGATCTGAGTGTCGGTTTTCCGCTCCTGACGACCAAGAAGCTCCATCTGCGCTCGATCATTCACGAGCTGTTGTGGATGATGCGAGGCGAGACCAACGTACGCTCGCTCAACGAGAACAAGGTCACGATCTGGGACGAATGGGCGGATGCGAGCGGCGATCTAGGGCCCATCTACGGCAAGCAGTGGCGAAGCTGGGCCTGTCCCGATGGACGAGTCGTCGATCAACTTGCGGACGTCGTCGAGGCCATCCGCAAGACGCCAGACTCGCGGCGACTCATCGTCAGTGCCTGGAACGTCGCGGACATCGACGACATGGCGCTGCCGCCGTGCCACACGCTGTTTCAGTTCTACGTGGCCAACGGCAGACTGAGCTGCCAACTCTACCAGCGCAGTGGTGACCTCTTTCTCGGAGTCCCCTTCAACATCGCGTCCTATTCGCTGCTGCTGCTCATGGTCGCGCGCGTGACCGACCTGTCACCAGGCGACTTCGTTCACACTCTGGGCGACGCGCATCTGTACAGCAATCACTTCGAACAGGCGCGTGAGCAGCTGAAGCGCGAGCCGCGCGAGCTCCCGCAGATGATCCTGGCGGACGGAGTGGAGATCGAGAGCCTCGAAGACTTTCGCTACGAGCACTTTCAGCTCCTGGGGTATCGACCGCATCCGCACATCGCCGCACCCGTGGCCGTTTGATTCGTGGGAAGTGCGGGCACGATCGAGCTTCCGGCTGACAAGCCCGAGATTGCGCTGATCACCGCAATGGATCGCTCGCGCGTCATCGGCGCCGCCGGAAAGCTCCCATGGCGGCTCAGCGACGACCTGAGACGGTTCAAGCGCTTGACGATGGGACATACGATTCTCGTCGGGCGCAAGACGTTCGAGTCCATGGGCGCTCTGCCTGGTCGTCGTCTGGTGGTGTTGAGTCGTAGGGGAAGTCAGCCACAGAGTAGTCAGCCACAGAGAGGTGCTCAGACACCAAGTGGTCAGACACCGAATCGTCAGGCACGACCGCAGTCGAGCGCGGCGGAGCCGGGCGTCCTCTGGACGGGATCGCTCGCCGCGGCTCTCGACGCGTGTCGCAAAGAGGAGAAGGTCTTTTGCGGTGGCGGCGCCGAGATCTACTCGCTGTGCCTGCCGCTGGCACGTTGGCTACACGTCACCCGGGTGGAGGCCGAAGTCGAGGGTGATACCTGGTTTCCCGAGGTGGACTGCGACCAGTGGCGGTTGGTCTCAAAAGATCTGGTGCCGGCCGATGAGCGCAACGAGTACGCGTCGCGCTACTGCGTTTACGAACGCATCTCTGGGCGTCCCCGCGTGAGCTCCGGCGACGAGCTCCGGCAACCCGGCCACGGTCGCGAGACAGATGGCGACAGGGTTTGATCGGCTGGATCGTGCGTTGGGTCGCACCACGTCATGTGAAGCCTCGTGACTGCGGAGCGTCGAGATCTGCTGGTGGCTTGGGCACTGGACTGCGGGTTCGATCGTGCAGGTGTCGCAACTCTCGAGCCCTCGCGTCATGGAGACGCGCTCGAGGAGTGGATCGCGCGCGGCGACCACGCACAGATGGGCTACCTCGAGCGGCGCGTTGAGGTCCGTCTCGACGCCTCCAAACTCCTCGAGGGTGCTCGGAGCGCTCTGTGCGTCGCGCAGCACTACTCGCCACCGGCCCAGCCGAACGAACTGAACGACCTGTGGTCGGGCGTGGCCCGCTATGCGCGCGGTCGCGACTACCACGACACGATGACCCCTCGGCTCAGGGAGTTGGGCGAACGCATCGAAGCCGCGTTTCCCGGAGTCCGAACCCGAACCTACGTCGATACCGGACCGGTTCTCGAACGTGAGCTGGCTGAGCGTGCCGGTTTGGGGTGGGTGGGCAAGAACACGATGCTTCTCGATCGGTCCAGCTCCTGGTTCCTTCTGGGCGAAATCCTGATGACCCTGGATGTGGAGCCGTCCGATCCGTTGGCCGATCTCTGCGGCCAGTGCACGAGGTGCCTGGATGCCTGCCCGACGGGGGCACTGCCCGAGCCTTATCGGCTCGACAGTCGTCGGTGTATCTCCTACTGGACGATCGAGCATCGCGGCGCCATCCCGATGTCCGTGCGCGAAGAGCTCGGTGAGTGGGTCTTCGGGTGCGATGTCTGTCAGGAGGTGTGTCCGTGGAACCACAAGACTGACGCGGTTCGAGCAGAGGACTTCGAGCTCCAGGACCAGCGGGGCAGTCTGGATCTGGCCGGCCTTCTGACGCTGTCGCGAGACGAGTATGTCGAGCGTTTCAGAGGCTCTCCCCTCAAACGCTCCAAGCTGCAGGGGTTGCGCCGAAATGCTTGTGTTTCGGCAGGGAATCGAGGCGACGCGCGCCTGGTGCCGTCACTTCTGGAGCTGTTGACCACGGGCGAGGTCGTGGAGCGAGGGCACGCGGCCTGGGCTCTCGGGCGTATAGGAGGAAGTGACGCGAGAAGCGCTCTCGAGCGGGCCCTGGAAGTGGAGTGTGACGCGAGCGTCCTCCCGGAGATCGAGAGCGCGCTTCGAGCTTTGGAGACGCCACCTTCCGGCGACTCTTTGGAGTCGTCCAACTCTCCGTAAACACCCGACTTCGGTTGACACTCGAAACCGCCGGTTCCTATACTCGATGGTTCCGAGTTCATCCCAATTCCGCAGAGCTCGACCGCTTCTTTCCCCCTTAGACAGATTCAGCCAGTTTCGCGGGGTGAGCCCAATTCTTGTCGCCCCCCCGCGACCTCAACCGCCAATCAGGAGGTATTCCACCGAATGGAGTCCACGGAGCAGCAGCCGGAACAGTCGCCTACAGCGATTGCGACGGATTCGGCTGATAACGAGAACAACCTGAGTTATGAAGAGCTCGTCGCGCTGTACGACGAGAGTATGCGTCACCTCTCCGAAGGCGAGATCGTCAACGGAATCGTCATCGAGGTGACCAACAACGAGGTCGTCGTCGACGTCGGCTACAAGTCCGAAGGCCTCATCCCGATCCGCGAGTTTGCCGGCCCGGATGGCAAGGCTTCCGTTGGTATCGGTGACGAAGTCGAAGTCCTGCTCGAGCAGACGGAGGGCGCCGAAGGCCACGTCATGCTCTCCAAGATCAAGGCCGAGCGCATGCGCGTCTGGGAGCAGGTCGAGCACAGCTACAAAGAAGGCAAGATCATCAACGGACGCGTGATCGACCGCATCAAGGGTGGTCTCACGGTCGACGTCGGGCTCCGCGCGTTCCTGCCCGGCTCGTTGGTCGACATCAAGCCTGTCAAGCATCTGGACTCACTGCGAGGCCAGGAGCTCGAGTTCAAGGTCATCAGTCTCGATCGGCGCCGCAACAACATCGTGTTGTCGCGCAAGGCCGTTCTCGAGAAGGAATACGAGAAGAAGAAGAAAGAGACCCTCACCAAGCTCAAGGAAGGTGCGGTCCTACCTGGTGTCGCCAAGAACATCACCGACTACGGTGTGTTCGTCGACCTCGGTGGCATCGACGGCCTCCTGCACATCACCGATATCTCCTGGGGGCGCGTCAACCATCCCTCGGAGCACTTTTCGATCGGTGACGAGGTCGAGGTCGTCATTCTCAAATTCGATCCAGAGACCGAGAGAGTCTCTCTGGGCTACAAGCAGCGGACCGAAGATCCGTGGACTCTGGTCGACAAGAAGTTCCCATTGGGCTCGCGCGTGCGCGGCAAGGTGGTCAGCCTGGTCGACTACGGCGCCTTCGTCGAGATCGAGGAAGGGGTCGAGGGCCTCATCCACGTCAGCGAGATGTCGTGGACCAAGAAGGTCGTCAACCCGTCCAAGATCCTCGAGGTCGGCGACGAGGTGGAAGCGATCGTTTCTGAGCTGGACATGCAGCAGCGGCGCATCTCGCTCTCGCTGCGCCAGACGGAGTCCAATCCCTGGGAGGAGCTGTCTGTGCGCTTCCCGGTGGGCACGATCGTGGAAGGACCGGTTCGCAACCTCACCGAGTTTGGTGCCTTCGTGGAGATCAGCGAGGAGATCGATGGTCTGATCCACGTGTCCGACATGAGCTGGACGAAACGCGTCAAGCATCCTAGTGAAGTCCTCAAGAAGGGCGACATGGTGCGAGCACGCATCACCAACATCGATGTGGGCTCGCAGAGAGTGTCGCTTTCGATCAAGGAGTTCCTCCCGAACGAATGGCAGGACTTCATCGACGACCACAACGTCGGAGACACCGTCGAAGGGCGTGTGGTCAACGTGACGGACTTCGGTCTCTTCATCGACATCTACGAAGGGCTCGAAGGTCTCGCCCACGTCAGCGAGATCGATGTGCCGAGTGGCAAGCTCGAAGATCACTACAGCGTCGGTGAGTGGGTCAGAGCGCGAATCTTGCGCATCGAGGACGACGAGAAGAAGGTCGGCCTGACGATGCGCGGCGTCGATCAGCTCACAGCTGACGAGATCGAAGCCCTCGAGCAGGAGCGCGGCGGTTCGGCTGACGACGACACCGAGGGTGATGACACCGAAGGTGACGACACTGACGGCGAAGTGGCCGAAGAGGCTGTCGCGGCCGCGCAAGCAGACGAGTCCGCCACTGACGATGACTCGTCCGACGCTGAAGAAGCCGCCGCCGAACCTGCCGACGAGGCGGCTGAAGAGCCCGCTGACGAGTCAGGTAGTGACGACGACGTATCTGACGAATCTGACGTCTCGGATGATGGTGGGGAAGAGGAATAGCTGGGGATGTCAAGGCCAGTGTCGATGACCTCGAAGACCGTCGCGTCGCGGCTGCGTCGCGAGTCTTCTCGGGTTGCTTCGACCTGGCCTTGCGCCTGAGACTTGGCTCGGTAAATGGGAGGTCTGTAGGTGGAAGAGAACCGGTTGAAAGAACTGGTCAACGGGCCCAGTGGCATGACCAAGGCCGAACTCGTCGAGCAGGTCGCTCGGAACACGCAAGTGACGAAGAAGCATGCGGAGCGGATCGTCAATACCGTGTTCGAGAGCATCGTCGACTCGCTTCGTGACGGAGAGAAGATCGAGCTTCGCGGCTTTGGCAGCTTTCGCATTCGCGAGCGTGGCTCCCGCATCGGGCGCAACCCCAAGACCGGGGCTCGCGTGAACGTTCCCTCGAAGAAGATCCCCTACTTCAAGCCTGGCAAGCAGCTCAAGGAGCTACTCAACAGCTGACGTGAAGGTTGGTCTGGGGGCTCCCGAGCCGCTCAGCTACCGACGCGGCACATGAGTCTAGGGCCTCGAGACTTCGTCGGGCGCTCCTCACCCCCCTGATCCATGACATCGTCACGGTCGTCGCAGGACAGCAGTGTCCCTGAGAAAGACGCACCGGGTCTCCCGCTTGCCCTGTTGACAGTGGCGGCCTGGGTAGTCCCGGGGCTCGGTCATGCTTTGCTCAAACGGTGGCGTCGAGGTGTGGTGTTCTTTTGTCTGGTGATCTTCTCGGCCTCCCTTGGGGCCCTGCTCGAGGGCAAGCTGTTCACGATCGTCGGTGATCAGCCGCTGAGCCGACTGGGAACCATTGCCTCCATGGGGATGGGAGCGCCCTACTTCGTGCTCAGGTACGGACTGGGGTACGAGGGCAACATCCTCTCTGCCACCTACGAGTACGGAGGCGCTTTCCTCCTGACTGCCGGCTTGATGAACCTGTTGGTCGTCCTGGACGTTTGGGACATCCGCCAGGGTCGTAAAGACTAGGCTGTACCTGAGGCGACGTCCGACTTGATGGGAGCAACGGGATCGTGAGTCATCTGGGGCTGATGGTGATCTATGCCGTCCAGATCAGCTTGTTTTTTGCGGTGCTCTGGCGCCGCCGCCCGCCTGAGCAGTTTCGCCTCTTCGCACAGTTGTTCGGCGGGCTCATGCTCGGAGGCTTGCTCGTAGCCTGGCTGATGTTTCCGTTTCCGCTCGAGCCTCCGGGTTGAGCATGACTTGGGCGGACAACGTCTTGGGTCTTTCGTCGGAACGGGGCGCGCGTGCTGACTGACGGCTGCGGCAGCGGTTCGAGCTGAGCGGACTCCCTCCAGTTCCAAGAGCGCCCATGCCAGGAGACACCACGAAACTGCTCATCGTTGCTGGTGAGGCGTCCGGAGACGCTCACGGCGCAGCTCTGATGGCTGAGCTCAGGACGCTGGACTCGGACGTGACCTTCTATGGTCTCGGGGGCGACGAGATGATCGGGCAGGGGCTCGAGGCGGAAGGGCATTGCAGCGAGATTGCGATCATTGGGCTGACCGAGGCTCTGCGGGTGCTTCCGGCGGCGTTTCGGCTCTTGCGACGTCTCACTCGGCTCGCTCGAAGGGTTAGGCCCGACGTCGCGGTGCTGATCGACGCCCCTGACTTCAACCTCAGACTAGCCAAGCGACTCCACCGGCTCGGGATCCCGGTGGTCTACTACGTCAGTCCACAGCTGTGGGCGTGGCGAAGCGGAAGGGTCAAGCTGATCAAGCGAATCGTTCGGCGCATGATGGTCCTCTTCCCGTTCGAGGAAGCCTTCTACGTCAAGAGCGGCGTCGACGTCGTTCACGTGGGACACCCGATGGTGGACGATGTCAGCGCTCCAGCCGGTACCGAGGATCCTGCACGCAACGAGGCTTCTTCTGGTGGAAATGAGTCTTCGGGAGCTGCACGGAGTCCACGCCTTGCCCTGCTACCGGGTTCGCGGGGCTCCGAGATCGAAAGGCACCTCAGCATCATGCTCGACAGCGTCGGCGAGTTGCGGCGTTGGCTACCAGAGCTGGAGGCGTGCGTGATCGTCGCTCCCACCGCTCCTCGAGAGCTCGTCCGAAGGATCGTGTCCGAGCACGCCGTCAGCGACATCGAGCTGGTGATGACCGAGCGACAACGGACCCTTGCGAACTGCACGGCGGCTCTGTGTGCCTCCGGCACGGCGACTCTGGAAGTCGGGCTCCTGGGTGTTCCCATGGTG
>JANQPS010000763.1 GCA_028285365.1 Thermoanaerobaculia bacterium
ATTGGCCGATGGAAGTCGGGCTCTCGCTTCCCGAGACCTTTCGTGAGCCTGATGGGACGAGGTTTGTGCAGCCAAAGGGAAGCCACCTGAACACAGGCGCAATGGCTCTCTATTGCTTCACATATCTGTCGCTCCTGAGCGCTCCGGCTTTGCTTGCTCTCGGAGTGACCCTCGGGCTCGTAGTTGCCCTGGAAGGACTAGGGCGGCGCGCGCGCGGCAGGGCGTTCGCAGTCCTTTGCTTCCTCGTTAGTGTGTTTAGCTTTATACTTGACGAGTTCGTCCTAAGGTAGCTGGCTCCGCTTGAATCGGCCGTCCAGTCTGTGCGAGAAACGCTCGCGGTTCAGGGTACTGCTGGATCGAAGATCCGTGGGTTCGGAGGGACGTATGGTGCGTTTGGTACTTAGTGGGCTTCTGCTTGTCTTGTGTTCGGTGCATCTCGCGCTCGCTCAGGGAGAGATGACGTTGGAGTGCGATGGCGAAGAGGGCATCGCAAGCGATCTTGCCGCGAAGAAGTCCCCGTTCGCAGGTGCGGGCCCGTGGCATGTCCAGATCGAAGGGGTCAGTGCGGATCAGGTCTATGCAGACAACCTGATTATGTTGCCGATTGGCGGATTCAAGGTCGATCGCAATGGGCCTCTCGACTTCTCAGTGGCTGTTGCCGATCCGAGTAAGCTCGTTGATGAGGACGGGGACCTCAAGAAGGTGGAATGCGTTCCCACGGCGCAGTTCAAAGGCCTCGATGTTGTCGAGGAGGAAGGGACAGGCGCCGCGCACTGCCAGATCTACGCTGAGTTCACGAATACGGCGTTGGGCCAGTTGCGCCCGCTGGAAACTCTCGGCAAGCAGAAGAGGATCGAAGTGCCGGCGTATGAGTGCCCATCGTCAGGTGCATGCGATTACTCGAAGAGAAGCACTACGGCGAAGTTCCTCCGCTACAAGGGGACAGCGGCCTATTTTCGACGACCCAAAGGCGACACATCCAAGGTTGTCGTGCGGCTCAATATGAAAAAGGGCAATACGTGGGGTTGGCAGGGCACCGCGGATCTCCCTACTTGTGGCGCGCCCGGCGCAGTGGGGGACGATGAGACTCCCTGCACATCGAGGGCGTTCAAGCGCTGCGACGGCAAGGCGGTTCGGTACTTCGACAGTTGCCATAGGCCCGAAGAGGTAATCCAAAGCTGCGGAAAGAACGAGTCGTGCGAGAACGCAGCGTGCGTTTCCAGCTGTGCCAAGCAAGATCACAAGGCGTGCGCGATCTGGCCATCAGGGGAACTCAGTAAGGACGTCTATTGGTGGGATTCGTGTGGAAATCGTGGATCCGTGGCAATCGAGTGCACCGGCGATACTAGCTGTCATCAGGGTAGGTGCGTCGAGAATTGCACTCCGCAGGATCATTACGCGTGTGTGACGGACGACGAAAATGTGTGGTGGATCGATTCATGCGGCGTTCCTCATGACATCAAGGAAACCTGCAGGTGGGATCAAACATGCCTCCGGGGAAGGTGCTCTTGTATACCTGACGAAGAGCTTCGCTGCTTCGCAGGGAACGTTTACAACTATGACTCCTGCGGTAAGCGTGGGCGAAGGGAAGAGCGCTGTGTCTATGGCGAGGAGTGTGTCGAGGATGGCGATGGGTGGGCGTACTGTGAGGAGGAGGACGACGACGATTCGAGCGACTACGACGATGAGATCGACCTCTACTGTTGCAGCCCGGTCGGAATGCGTATGTGTCCAATGCTTGAGTACAGAGCCCTCGGTTCATGGTGTCAGTGTCGCCGACCTCTGCCGTTTGGCGGGTTCCAGTGGGTAAACGGAGCGGTCTGCAGTTGAAGTTGACTGCGCAAGTCGGAGGGGCGGCGCATGCGTAGTGGTTTCTGGCCGGCAGCTGGATGCTTGCAGCGAGATGGCGGTCGATTGTGAATCTCCGCACCTTCGCCATCTTCAAGAAGCGTGAGATGTCCCAGGTGCTGAAGGCTCTCTTTGCCGGGAAGGGGAAGACGGTGATTCGGTTCCAGGGGGAGGTGGTTCGATCGGCGTTGGGGGACGAGCGACGGCAGCGACGTCGGGTGGACGTGGGGCTCGCTCTGGATCCCATCGGGGCAGTGAAGAGGTCTCCGAAGTAGCCGCTCGCGTGCGGTCCTGCCCGCGCTTGGCTTCGCGGACGGAACGCGAGATCGTCTCGAAATGAGCCCACAGGAAGCCGCAGACCACCTCCAGAAGGCGTTGGAGAAGCTGATCTCCTACGCCTGCGAGGTAGAGCCCACCGACTACGACAACGCGGTGCAGGTCGTCGTGAGGATCCCGGACCTCCCCAAGCCCTTCACGGCGAAGCGTCCCATCTCTGTCCTCCAATCGCACGCGGAGATCCAGATTCAGGCGGAGAACCTCAGGGACGAGGTGACGAGCGCCGCCGCAGGGTCGTAGGCACCCCAGATCGGTCGTCCTAGTCTGCACAGCAGTACCGTTCCGTCTACCGCTCTTGCGTCCTCTCCCTCCAAGTAGCACCCTCTCCCCGGTGGCGAAGAAGGCGGGGAAGAAGAAGGTGGCGGGCCAGCTAGCTAGGAGCCCCGCTGTGACCGAGAAGAATCCGCGCGGTGCCGGTCGGAAGTCCTTCCTCGGCGAAAACCCCCGGCTGTTCACTGTTCCGCTGCGCAACGAGGACCGCCTTCTGATCGACCAGGCGGCTGCGGAGCAGGGACTCGACGCCACGAAGTGGGGTCGGCAAGCGATCCTGGACGCCCTAGAGCGAGCCGGGAAGCCAATCTCCGGTCGGTACTAGCCGACCTCGAGCGCCGACAGGCGACGGGCTGACCGCGCCCTTCGTGCGCCTACGCGGTGCGCCCTCCAATGAAAGGAGTTGACTGGGTAATTAAATTATATTAAATCAAATTATATCCGATGAGATCCGATCAAATAGGCGAGAGATGGTTGCCCGTCCCCGGGTATGAAGGCCACTACGAGGTCTCTGACAGGGGAGGCATTCGGTCGCTGGACCGCCGTGGAGTGGACGGCCGACGGCTTGCTGGGAAGCGAATGCGGCCTTGGCGTAGTCCGCAGACAGGACGCGACTTCGTCTCGTTGTTTCGCGACGGGGAGAGGAAGCTCTTCCTGGTGTACCGGCTGGTCCTCTTGGCGTTCGTCGGCCAGCCGCGAGCCCGCCAGATCTGCTGTCACAACAACGGCGATCCCACCGACAATCGTCTCGAGAACCTCCACTGGGGGACCTACGGCGACAACAGCCGAGACGCGCTGGAGCATGGCGCGATCCTCGTAGGGGAGCGACACCCGAGAGCGAAGCTCACCGACGCCCAGTCACGGGAGATCTACGAGCTTGCAGACACGGGCGTGTCACCGACGGCCGTGGCCCGAGAGTACGGGGTCACTCAGTCCACAATCAGCGCGATATGGGCGGGGGGCATCCGCTCCCGCGTAAACCACGATCTCATCGAAGCGCGCCGTGCGCGCGAGGAGGCAGAGTAGATGGCACTGAAGATCTTGAAGGCGACGGATCCCATCGCGGTAGAGCAGCTGATCCTGCTCTTCTACGGAGAGCCGGGAATCGGCAAGACCAGTCTCGGATACACGGCTGAAGACCCACTGCTGCTGGACTTCGACAGCGGCGCCCACCGCTCAGCCTTCCGGAAGGACACCGTCCCGATCGAGAAGTGGGAGGAGGTCGCGACGCTCAGTCCGGCAGACCTCGAGCCGTATCGGACGATCGTCGTGGACACTGGGGGGCGCGCGCTGGACAAACTCACGGCGCACATCATCCAGAACACCCCGAAGTTCGGGACTAAGTCCGGTGCGC
>JANQPS010000771.1 GCA_028285365.1 Thermoanaerobaculia bacterium
ACCCCGATTTGGAGTCCGGCGCGGTGAATCAGATCAATCATCGCGTGAAGCTCCGCGACTTTCTCCTCGTCACTTTCACCGTCGATCACGAGCTGGCCGTTGCCACCCGACTCGTAGGGTTCATGGAGCCAAGCGGTCTCGTTACCCGTCGGGATTCCGTCGCCCATGATCTTGATACCCGCAACTCGAAGACGGAGCGGATCGATTTCTGGAGCGAGCTCGAAGTCGAGCAACGGCTCGACCGACGCCACCGAGCCGCCAGCGCGCAGCAACAGAGTCGCGCGCGGAAGGAGCTGAGAGCTCAGTCCTATCTCCTCGTAGACCCTTGCCGTGGCCAGGTCGACGCCGGGATCGGTGAAGCTGGTGATCCCCAGCTCCAGCATCGCCTCCATGGCCGCGAGGATGCCCTGGCGACGTCCCAGGTCGTCGAGCGGGGGCAGAGCTCTCCAGATCAAGTCGGTGGCGCGCTCGAACAAGACGCCGGTCAGACGACCCGCGTCGTCACGCACCAGCTCGCCACCTTCGACCTCGGGATGATTGTCGGCGACACCCGCAACCGCCAGGGCGCGAGAGTTCACCCAGATGGCGTGGCCGGAGAACTCGGTGAGGACTACTGGATGGTTCGGCGAGACCTCATCGAGATCGAATCGAGTCGGCGGCCTGCCCTCCCCGAGATAGGACGGATCCCACCCTCTGCCAACGATCCAGGTACCTGCTGGCAGCGCGCGAGCGCGCTCGCCAACCCGGTCTGCCACCTCGCTGATCGACCGGACTTCAGGATAGGAGAGGTCGAGAGTCAGAGGCGGGCGGCTCAGCCCCCATGAGAGCGCGTGCAGGTGACTGTCGTTGATTCCGGGAATGATCGTGTGGCCACTCCAGTCGACGGTCAGTGTCTCGCGCCCCCGATACCGAGCCACCTCGGACGAGTCTCCGATCGCCAACAAGAAGCCGTTCTTGATGGCCAGCGCTCGCGCCTCGGTCAACTCGTCGTCCAGGGTGAGCACTCTCGCGCCGTCCAGAATCAGGTCTGCCGTTGGCTCAGGCGCACCGCAGGCCTGCAGAAGGCCAACGCCAACGGCGCCACCCAGGCTCTGCAGGAAGTGCCTGCGGTCGAGCCCAGAGCCAGCCAGGGCTCTCCTTTGCTCGACAGTCTCTCCCGGCCTCCGGAGGCTCACGGACTGCCCACTCCGTTTTGGTCGTCTCGACTCTCTCGAGTCGAGCTCGAGGCCTGGCCGAGGGACTCGGCGAGCTCATCCGAGCCTCTCAGACCGCTGAGATGTGCTCCATGTACCGTGGCCATGTGCGCCGTCTCGGTGGCTTCGCCAGCAAAAAACAGCGTGTCGTCGACGGGCTCTCCCAGGATCTCGACGGCCGAAAACGTCGTCCCTACCGGCATGTGGGAGTACGAGCCGAGCGCGTGGGGGTCGCGACCCCACCTGGAGATGAGCACACCTTTTGGCGGCGGTGGTTGCTTCGAGAACAGACGCTCCACGGTGGCCAGCGCGCGGGTCGTCACCACATCGTCCGCGAGCGCCTCGACCGCGCGCGCACGCTCCCCGTGACTCCAGACGATGAGGATCGGTTTCCCGGTCGACGGAAGGAGGCTGGACACTTCGACGAAGAGCTCCGACTCCTGTGCTGCGAGCCCGAAGAACTCGACGGTCTCCGGCCAGAAAGGCTCGTCGAACGCGAGAAAGACCTTGTTCATGACGCCGACGCCCAACGAGCGGATCGCATCGAGCTTGCTCTCGGGTAACGGCGGTACGAAGCGCACCGACCCACCCTTGAGAACCCCGATCGGGAGAGTCACCAGGACTCTTCGCGCGCAGTGCGAACCACGGTTCGTTACGACCACGGCGTCGTGACGTCGGTAGGCGACTTCGGTCACCTGGGTTTCGAGCTCGACATCCAGTCCCTCTGCCAGACCGGCAGCGAGCTGTCCAAAACCACTCGGGAACACGCGGCTCTCGCCGCCGAAGGTGTCGTCGACATCCTCGTCCCAAAAGCAGCGAAGCGAGATCTTGTCGAGGTCTTCAGCCTCGTCCGAGCCGATATCGACATCGAGTCGCCAACAGGCGAGCTGTCGATCCCGGTCCGAGAGACCGCTCGGGAGGCACTGAACGAAGGCGTCTGCCAACGAGAGATCCTCATCGGAACTCGTGTCCCAGGCGAGTCTGCGAGTGGCGTCCAACGTGTCTTCGACGAGACCCTCGACGGACTCCACCTCATCGGAACCGAGAGGTATCCCTTCACCGTCAGCCAGGGCGACTTCACCTCGCCACAGGACGTGCTCGACACCAAAGCGCTCACACAGGTCGACGAGCGGATTGCCGAGGGTTCCTTCGAGCCACTGAGCACCCAGATCAACCGTCTGGCCTTGGAAATCGGCGGACCACACTCGCCCACCGACGCGTTCGCGCGCCTCGAGAACCTTGACTCGGTAGCCCCTACTGCTGAGCTCCGAGGCAGCAGTCAGCCCGGCAATCCCCGCACCGATCACGATCACGTCGTGATCGGGCTCGACGCTCTGCAGGTTTTCTCTGGCTTCGGGTTCCTTGGCAGACCGACTCATCGAACGAACATCCCACGGTTCTCTCTTGCCCACCACGACGCGATGTCGCCCGGTGAG
Source organism: Thermoanaerobaculia bacterium (assembly GCA_028285365.1). Classification (GTDB taxonomy): domain Bacteria; phylum Acidobacteriota; class Thermoanaerobaculia; order Multivoradales; family Multivoraceae; genus JANQPS01. Next base: position 2,630 of record JANQPS010000771.1, read on the forward strand.
CATGTCAGATCGCTCGTCGCAGCGCCCCGAAGGGACACCTACCTCTGCTAGTTTCGTGCGTCCAACACCACAATGACCCAGCACGATCACTCAGCACGACCATTCAACGGAGTCTTTTGCCGATGCCGACCAGAGCCGAGGTCCTCGCTCAGCTGACGGCGCCAGGTGAACCGTTCGAGCTCGTCATCAGCGAGCTCTACGGCCAACCCTGCCGTACGTTCAAGAACGCCCCCGCGACCCTGGGTACGCTCTTCGAAGAGGCCCGTAGCGACGAGACGTTCATCGTCTACCAGGACGAGCGCTACTCCTTCCAGGAGGCCTACGATCAGGCCGCCAGAATCGCGTCGCTGCTGAGTCAGGAGTACGGAGTCGTCAAGGGAGACCGGGTTGCGATCTCGATGCGCAACTATCCCGAGTGGATCTTCTCGTTCATGGCGGTCACGTCTCTCGGAGCGATCGCAGTAGCGATGAATGCCCTATGGACTTCGGATGAGATGGAGTACGGCCTGCGCGACTGCGGCGCCAAGGTGCTCATCGCGGACCAGGAACGGCTCGACCGTCTGGCCGGATGCTCAGAGGACCTCTCCCTCCACGTCCTCGCGGTCAGACCGGCCTCCGAGCTCGGCGATGGCGCTCGCGACCTGTCCGAAGCGCTGCAAGCTTTCGAGAGCTCGAGCATGCCCGACAACTCCGTCGAGCCCACAGACGAAGCCATCATCTTCTATACGTCAGGCTCCACCGGTCACCCCAAAGGCGCCGTCAGCTGCCATCGCAACATCTTGAGCGCACTCATGTCGTGGGAGCTGGATCTGGCGTCGTCGTTCATCGAGAACGAAGAAGAGCCACCCGAGCTCGGGCACCAGGCCGCAACCTTGCTCGCCGTGCCCCTCTTTCACGCCACCGGCTCGCACGCCGTCTACCTGATGTCGTATCGGCAGCAGCGCAAGATCGTCTCGATGTACAAGTGGGACCCCGTCATCGCAGCGGAGCTCATCGAGCGAGAAAGGGTGACCTCGTTCGTCGCGCCGGCGGCCATGACGGGAGATCTCGTACTGACCGCACAGCGCACCAACCGGGACCTCAGCACGCTGATGTCGGTCGGAGGAGGCGGAGCACCTCGAGCTCCCGAGCAGGTCAAGGACATCGACCAGTCGTTTACGAACGCCCTACCCGGCACCGGCTGGGGGATGACCGAGACCAACGCGATCGGTACCGGCATCGGTGGCAAGCACTATCTCGAGAGACCCGCAAGCTCTGGTCGCTGCTCTGCCGTCCTCGATCTGCGCATCGTCGACGAACAGGGCAACGAGCTCCCCGCCGGTGAGCGCGGCGAGCTCCAGGTTCGTGGAACTTCCATCTTCAAGGGCTACTGGAACCGTCCCGACGCCAACGCCGAAACGTTCGTCGACGGGCGCTGGCTGCGGACAGGTGACGTTGCCTACCTGGACGAAGACGGTTTCATCTTCATCGTCGACCGCATCAAGGACCTCGTCATCCGCGGCGGTGAGAACATCGGCTGTGGCCAGGTGGAGGCCGCGCTGCTCGAGCACCCGAGCGTCATCGAAGCGTCGGTCTATGCCGTCCCAGACGAGCGTTTGGGAGAAGAGGTCGGAGCGACTGTCTACAGTGAAGGCACGATTGCCGAGGAAGAGCTGAGGGAGTTCCTCTCCACACGTCTCGCACGCTTCGAGATCCCTCGGTACTTCCACCTCACGACCGTGCCACTTCCACGGATCGCCTCCGGCAAGATCTTCAAGCGTCAGATCCGCGAAGACGCCGTCGCGCGACTAGAGACTGCCGGCTAGCTGCCGGCAACACCATTCGGCTGCGTACTGCGCCTTCCCGCCGGTCGCGGGCGAGCCTCAATCCGACTCGGTGTCGGCAGGAGTCTCGTTCGACGGGACCCCGCTCTGTTCTCCGCGAGGCGAAATGGTGCCGTACATGAGGCCTCCATACTCGCCATGGTCCCACGTGCCGGCGTAGCGCTCGTCATAGAACAGGACCCGCGCCGAGAAGCCTTCCCCCAGCCCCGGCAGCTCGACGTTGGTGATGCTGACCATGGGCGTATCACCAGCCCACTCGATCGGGACGATCACCGGCAGGGTCACGTCGACGCTCAAGTACTTGACGCGCACGTCGAAGCGCCAACGCTTGCCATCCAGCTTCGTGACCTCGGCAATCTCGTAGAGCTCCTCGAGACCGTCGCGCCGCTCCCGCCCTTCGACGGTGAAGTGTCCGCGCAGCGCAACGTCCTGCATGCGCTCGACAAACGCGCGTTCGCGCTCTTCGAGGGAAGCGACATCGGCTTCGAGTCCACGACCCGTCGCGGCCGTCAGCCAGCCGATCCCGAACACCACCACCAGCAGGACGAGGACTCCGACGATCTTGGCTGTGGTCTTCAACGCGTCGCTCCTTGAACCGGGTTCTGGCTTCGAACGGAGAGGGAATGGTAACCCGGGCTTCCCTGTCTTGGCGGCCGGCCAGCGCTCGCGAATCCGACATCCGCGAGCGCTCTTGGGCCGCTTTGCCTCAGCTGTCGAGAACTCCTGGCCAGTTGGCGTTGGCCTTCGAGATGTTGGCGTCGCGGTCCTCTTCCCACTGCGACTGGATCTTTCTGTTGTAGTTGAGGTAGAGCTTGTCGCCCACCACCGTCCAGGCGGCTGGATCGATTCCAGCCGTATAGCCCTGGCTCACGGCCCAGGCGCAGTAACCACCGTACTGGGGTGACCACTTCTCCGGGTCAGCAGCGAAGAGGTCGCGATTCTCCGCACTCGCGAAGCGCCACTCGGCACCTTTCCACTCATGGGTGAACGCTTTGTCTCCCTTGACCGGCTTGCTCTGCTTGAAGTACGCCACGGGGTCGTACCCTTTGATGGCCACATCACTGAAGCGCGCGGTGTAGATCGGATCGTCGGCGGCCAACGCCGGACTCGAGAACGTGGCCAAAGCCACGATCATCCCGACGAGCCAGGCCACAGTGCTGACGTGAAATGTTCGTTTGGTCGAAGTCATGTCTTATCGTCCTCAGGGGCACGTAGAGAAGTACCCCTCGTTTGTTGGTTGTCAATTCATCGGTCGCTATCGCTCGACTGTTCGTCTTCGGCAACGACGCCCGAGCGAGCAGGGGTTTGCGTCGTCCCCACAGTTACGCTTCGCCCACCGTCTGCGGATTGCCCGCTGCCCGACCAACTCCTGGAGACACCATGGAAGAAAACCCGATCCTGCGCGCCGTCAAGATCCAGGCACGTATCGTGATCCCGATCGTCAAGGCCCTCGAGCGCGAGCTCGGCAAGGAGCGCGCCCACAAGATCGTCGGTGATGCCATCGCCGGGAACTATGCGAGCTACCAGGCCTCGAAAACACCCGAACGCGACACGCACCCAGGCCAAACCGAGCCCCAGGGCCCGGGGTATCCCATCCAGCAGGAAGTCACCGAGAACACCGACGACTCCTACGGTTTCAACGTCACGTCGTGCGAGTTCGCGGACTACTTCAGGTCGATCGACGAGCCCGAGATCGGCGCGCTGATGACCTGTGGCGTCGACTTCGCCACAGAAGAGCTGGTGCGTCCCAGTTGGTCATTCAAGCGGACACAGACCCGCATGTCGGGGGCTCCACATTGCAACTTCAGGTGGCGCAAGCGCACACCGGACGAGGCGTAGTTTTGGGAACACGCGGTCGACAGTCCACAACCGCGCGGCTCTCCAGGTGACGGTTCTGTCCAGCGGAGTCAACTCTCCGCTGGGCGAGAGCGGACATGAGAGCTGAGCCGGACCAACAATCCGTCGACTGTCCGACGGCTCTGTGCCGTGTCCACCTCCACCAGTCGTTCAGGATCGAGTCCCGTCACCCTCTCGAGGTCCTCTAGCTGCATCTCGAGGTCCCGCCGAATCGGGGCCGGTGGAGAGAGCTTCAGCCCCTCGTTGAGGTACATCATCTGCTCGTGGAGCTGGCGCATGACCATGAAGGCTTCGAACATCTGGTCCGCGATCTCCGGCTCGGCACGCCAGTCTCTGCCAGCAAAAGTCTGCTGGGTCACCTTCTGACCGGCGCCGTGGCAGTCGTAGGCCACACAACCCTGAAATCCTTCGAGCCGGAGGCGCGCGTGAATGCGACAACAAAAGTCATCATCGAGATGGGGACAGGGTTCGCCAGGGCCCTTGTCCAGCCCAAAGTCAGCGGAAGCGGCAAAGCCGGGCGCCACACAACACAGCCCACAGCAGCTAGCACAGTCGGCCTCGAGGTCTAGGCGGGCCTTGAACGGGGCATTGAACGGGGCGTTGAACACTGCGATCCGGTGTCCTAGGTTGTTCCAGCAGTCTCTGAACAGACGAGGGATGGAGGCCAAGAGCCTATGACGTCACGGACAGAACGACCAAGCCTGCGCGAACTGCTCGCGAGCTCGGTCGACGACTGGAACGCGTGGCGTGACGAGCACGAAGGTCACGTCGACCTCCGGTCGACCTGTCTCGCTGATCTGGACCTGCGAGGCGCCGACCTCAGCGATGCCGATCTCAGGGGGGCCAACCTGGCCCGAGCCGACCTCACCGGTGCGGACTTGTTCGGCGCCGATCTTCGCAGCGCTCGTCTGTCCGCCGCGGCTCTCGTGAGATCCGTGCTGGTCGGCGTTGATCTGCGCGGCGCGGGGGTGCAGTCCGCGGACCTCCGCGGAGCCGACCTTCGGGGAGCCCGCCTGGACGGTCTCGACCTCAGTCACTCCCTGTTCCTGATCCAGCGCCAGATCGACTCGGCATCGGGCAACACCGCGACCCGGCTTCCGGGACACCTGAAGACGCCGACGCATTGGGAACCCTGACCCAACCGCCAAGGTCGGCTACCGAGAAGGCTCCTACTGACCTCCCGAGGAGGCGCCTTTCTGTCGCGCCTCTTCCTCCAACAGGCGGGCGCCTCGCATGATCCCACCCATCGAGTAGTTGCCTTCGTGGCAGGCGTATTCGAAGACCCTGCTGTCAGGCTCCGTGCGCCAGAGGTACTCACCCGTCCAAGGACCTGTCCAAACGGACGGATCATCCACCGTGAAGCGGTAGAGCAGGTTACCGTCTTCGAGTCGCGTGAAGCGCTCTACGACGTGAGTGGTTGTCCCGCTGCTGCCGCGCGAGCCCGCGAGCGGGTGGAAGTTCTTCGTGTCGATGACCAGGGTGTCGCCTTCCCACCAGCCGATCGAGTCACCCAGCCAACGACGCTCGCCTTCCGGCGCATGCTCCGAGTTCAGGCGCACGATGCGTGCGTCGTGGACCATCTCGATGAGGATCATCACGTGATCGTCGGTCTGGATGATCCGCTTGTGGTTGTTGTAGAGGCTGGGGTAGGTCGGTGCGGCTCCCGTGAAACCGAGGATGCAGCGCTCGGCAATCCCCAGATCTTCCGGACCATCGTAGGGACCTTTCTCCATGTCGACCCACCAGGCGGTGCCATCGTTGGGGCGCCTGAGCTTCCGGCGCTCTGACAGGCGCTCGATTGCTGCCTCCGTCATCGGCGGCTGCCGCCCGTTCGGAGGATCGATGATGATCGACGTGCGGAACTTGCCGTCGATCGTGTAGACGTTGTCGCCGCGGTCGGTCCAGAAGTTGTTGTAGCCACCGACGTTGCCGGCACCGCTGGTTTCGCGAAACTCCTCACCCAACCCGATCGGCGGAGCGCCTCCTGGCGGCGGCGGCTCCTCGATCTTGCGCACGGCAGAGCGGGCCGCCACTCGTTCGCGCTCGGCCTGCACGATGGCTTCGGCCTCTTCGGGAGTGAGCTCGAGGTTGTCGCCAAACTCGCGGGGACGCACCAGAGGCGTCAGCGTCGAGACGTCGTAGGTACCGGAGAGATCGGGTTTGCCATCGTGCCGCCTGGGAATCTCCGACGCCCCGGCCGCCACCACCGGCAGCGCGATCAGAAACGCCAGACCCGTCGTCAGCAGTGAACGTTGCAGCTTCATGGATTCCTCCGATCTCGAACGGGGTTCAGGGCACCGAGTGGGCCGATCTCAGGGACTTTCGCCCTTCTTCTCCATGGCGTCCTTCTCGAGCAGACGGGCACCTCGCATGATGTTGCCCATCGCGTAGTTGCCCTCGTGACACGCGTACTCGTAGACCTTCTGTTCGCTCGTGCGCCAGACGTACTCTCCGGTCCAGGGTGCCGTCCAGACCGTAGGATCTTCAACGGTAAAGCGATACAGCAGGTCGCCGCTCTCGGTGCGTGAGAAACGCTCGACGACATGCAGGTTCTCGGTGCCGCCTCGGCCCTGGACTCCGGCTCGGAAGTTCTTCGTGTCGACCACCAGGGTGTCGCCCTCCCACCAGCCGATCGAGTCACCGAGCCAGGTGCGGATCTCCGGCGGCTTGTGCTCCGAGTTCATGCGCACGACGCGGGCATCGTGGTTCATCTCGATGAGGATCATGACGTGATCTTCGGTCTGAACGATGCGCTTGAAGTTGTTGTAGAGGCTCGGAAAAGACGGCGTCGCACCAGAGAAGCCCAGGAGGCAACGTTCCGCCGCCGGGCGCTGCTCGATGTCGTCGTAGGGGCCAGGACCATCGTTCTCCAGCCACCACGCCGTGCCGTCGTTGCCGCGACGAAAGTTCGCGAATCGCTTTCTGCGAGCTTCTCGCGCTGCTTCCGTCATCGGCGGCATCTGACCGTTCTTGGGGTCGATGAGGATCGAGGTCCTGAACTTGCCGTCGACGCCGAGAGCTTCTTCTCCGCGATCGATCCAGAAGGTGTTGTAACCACCCACGTTGCCAGCCGCTCCAGGGGAGCCGTCACCACCTATGGGAGGAGCATCTCGGTCGGGATCACTCGCCTGAGAGCGCAGCGCCTGGGTCATACGCTCCTGCTCGGCGATCTCCTCAGCTTCTTCCGGAGTCAGATAGAGCTTGTCCCCGAACTCGCGCGGTCGGGTGAGCGGCGTGAGCGTCGCGGCGTCATAGGTCCCTGAGAAGTCCGGCTTGCCTGAAGGCATTCTCGGATCTTTCTCGGCCGCGGGAACGGGTCCCACGCCACAAAGCGCCAACAGAACAGTGAGCATGACCGCGATCGGAAGCGTCGTGCGGGCAGAACTTCTGAACATGTGACGGACCTCCTGAGTTGGTGCGCCGCCAGTGAGCTCTCGAATCAGACACGATCCGCAGCGAAGCGGTCGAGGAGTCGGCGACGGATTGGATGGATGCGCCTAGTCAGTCGATTGGCGAGACGATTGGCGAGACCGCCTTGTTTCTTCTGAGCTTGTTTCTTTTGAGCTTGTTTCTTTTGAGGGTATCGGCCATCTTAACTCACCCGTGCCGCCGCCTAGTCCGGCCTCTCCTCCGAGTCAGGGCGCTCGTCTCCACGGTCCGGTGGAATCCAGAGACGAATCCAACCCGACTCGACCTCGAGATCCGCAGTCTCGTATCCGGGTTCGCCGGGTAGCAGGACCCGGTACGCCCCTTCGGGGTCATCGACCCTGACCCGCTGATAGGCAAGCCGACGACGAGCGATGTCCATGACCGCTTCGGCGGTCTCGAAGCGCGCAAGACACGCCACCATCCGCACCGTGGGAGACATCATCTCGATCTCACCGCCCGACCACCTGTCCAGAGCGTCCTGAGGCCTCACCCACTCCCAGTTGACGATCTCACCCGCATCGTGACTCGGCTCCTGATCTGGCGGTGCCAAGGCCACCAGAAAGCGAGCGTCGAACCGGCGAGGGGGTCCCGGCGGGGTGATGAATCGAGCCACCTCTTCGATCGCAGTGACATCGAGGGCGATGTCGTGCTCGAGCAGCAGGTCGGCAAAGACGGTCTCGTCCTCACAGACGCGCTGCCTCAGCTGCGCCACGACCTCTGGGCCCACCGGGCTAGACGCCAGCAGGACCCCGGCCTCTTCGAGCGTTTCGCGGCATGCCGCGATCCACCAGGCCAAACCGCCACGCTCGACGCCGAGGATCTCCGAGGCTCTTGCATCGCTCAGACCGCGACAGAGACGATCGAAGTCCGCCAAATGATCTTCCGGATCCACACGACCGCCAGGGAAGACCCAGCTGTCCGGAGCGAACACCGCTCGCGCGGTGCGATGGACCAGAAGAACGTGCAGATCGGGGCGATCGTCGATCAGCATGACGGTCGCCGCCGGTCGAACCTCTACGGCGGAAGCGTCGAACGACGACGGGTCGTAGGTGATCTTCGGTTTCGACAAGGCGGACTCTCTCCGACGAAGCGCTCTCCCGGACCTTGCTCGGAAGGCCGGTAGCGACTCAGGCGCTCTTCTTGAGCTTGCGGCGTTCGGCCAGGAGCTTCTTTCGCTCCCAGACCCGCCCGATGTAGTCGACGGCGTCTGGCGTCTGGCAGTTGGTCTCGCCGTGATCCACCTGGACCTTACCGATGGCTTTGGCAACCTTGAGCGCCTGGCGCTTGAGCTTCGTCGAGCGACCGCCGATCGCGATGACCGCGTTGTTCATGGCGTACCGCGCCCGATTGGTTCCCTCCCCAATCCCGTCACGGATCTCTTCGAGAAACGGCTCGAAGAAGTCATCGGGGTAGTCGTTGTCGGCCAACGCCAGCTCGCACAGGATGTTCCAACCAGCTGCGGCGGTGAGATCCTTCGAGCTCTTGCGCCACTTCTTCATCTTGGTCTCGGCAAAGCGAGTGTCTTTGGCCATGCCCACCACTGCACCTTCGGTGATGTGGCTCTTGCAGTCGCGAATCCAGGCGTCGAGCTGCGAGCTCTTGATCTGCTGCGGATCGACCAGAGTTCGCGCCAGCACCCGAGCGTCGTGATTACCGGTTTCCCAAAGCTTCACCGCCAGCTCGTGCGCGTGTTTGGCGTAGCGCGGACGACCGTCCCCAGGCAACCTGAGAATCTCCTTCTTGAGCTTCTCGATGTTGGCGATGCTCACGCCGAACATCTCTCCCGTGGCTCCGTGACGGGCATAGACCTTGCGATTCTGGGCCGTACCCTCTGCCTCCAGCTTCTTCATGACGTCCTTGAACTGCACGATGTTCTCCTTCCGCCACCGTACCCGCTGGCGCTTGGCAGGCTGCTACCTGAGCTCGTGCTCCAAGTCTACGGCAACCCTTCGGGTTGCTTTGGAGTTTGCATTCGCAAACTCCCTCGGCAACCACGTTCCGCTTTTGATGGCATCACGACAAAGCGCCGGCGCTGATGTGTGCTCGCAGCGCACTGCTCCACCGGCGCGTCGGAGGGACCTCGGCCGAGACGACAGATCGACCACAACCCGACCGTCGCTG
>JANQPS010000795.1 GCA_028285365.1 Thermoanaerobaculia bacterium
GCCCCTGGAGCGAGACTCGGACGTTCTCTTCGAACCCCTGCGTGAGCAGAGTGCTGCCGGCTACGAACCCGAGATTCCAGCCGATGCCGAGAACGAACAGTGCGACCATCGATGCCGAGTGACTGCTGGTCAGGGCGGCGGCGCTGCCTGCGCCGACGAGGAGGAGCTGGCCAACGACGATCACGGGCACGGCGCCGCTGCGGTCGACGAGCCAACCGAAGAGAGGCGCAAAGCCGAACATACCCACGATGTGGGCACTCATGACCAGACCTACGGCGCCAAGCGCATGGCCTCCTCCCTGCAGGTGGAGCGGAGTCATCGCCATGATCAGGACCATGACGACGTGGCCCACTACAAGGGTCGCGATGGCGACCTGCACCTGTGGCGTTGCCAACAGCGCGCTCGTCGCCGTGCGGTGGCTGCGCGCAGGTGAGGCCACGTGCAGGCGAGGCTGCCCGCGGAGGAGGGCGGCGTAGAGAGTTGCGGCAATGAGGAAGAGGCTGGCAACCACGGTATATAGCACCGTGTGCTCGGGCCAGTCGATCCTCCGGCTGGCGAGTGCCGCCGGACCCATGAGACTGGGACCGACGATGGCTCCGATAGTTCCGACCCAGACGGCGAGGCTCAGCGCGCGCCCTCGCCGCTCGGGTGCAAACAGCTCGGCCATGACGTAGCGGGTCAGGGGCGTGGCGGCTTGACCGCAGCCCATGGCGAGCATTCCAGCGATGAGCAGCGGAAAGCTCCTGGCCATGATGGCGAGCACGACGACCGCGCCGCCGAGCGCCGCGAGCAGATACGAGAGACTCAGACATGTCGACCGCGAGAGCCTGGTCATGGCTGAAGACAGGAGAGTGGTTCCCACGCTCGTGCCCAGGATTCCGGCCGCCAGCGTCAGACCGCTCGAGGCGGTCTCGCCAGTGAGCTCATGGGCAACGAGGGTGACCGCGCTGGTTGCCGCGATGAAGGCAGTCGATGCCAGGGACACGCCACCGAGGAGGATGGCGGGCGCCAGGAAGCTGGACTTCGCCTGGCTCGGCGTGGTGTCGATTGTTGGCAACTCTTCGTCGGGTCCAGGGGGGCAGGTCGTGATGGTGTGGTGGTCCTGGGCTGATTCAGTTCACCGGCACGACTCGCTCGAGTGGCTCCGGTCGTCTCGAGGGCCGGTACGCCTTGCGCTCGGCGAGGTCGAAGGTGTCACCGGGGGACAGGAAGTAGAACTCGCCGCCCGAGTCGATCCGGCTCTTGGCGTCGTAGATGGCCACGTAGCCGCGACCCATCACCTCGAAACGATCTCCACGTACGACGATGGCAGTGTCCTCGTCGATGCCGAGCCCCAAAAGCTCGGGTCGCTTGCGAATGATCTCGAGGAGGTCGAAGTGCCGGTTCCGGCGCAGGAGATGCTGATCGATGGCGACGTTCTCGAGGAAACCGAACCCTTCTTCGTGGTCACCCATCATGATCGTGTTCGTCTTGGTGTCGCCGCGGGCGAGGTAGGACCCTTGGATGGTCGCCCCGGCCGAGGAGCCGCCGATCACGCCGTCGCGGTCGAGAAGGTCCCAGAGGGCCTGCTCGGTGCGGGTTCCCAGGTACGAGTCAGCCAGTCGCCACTGCCGGCCGCCACTGAACCACACGCCGCGCGCGCGCTCGATAGGTGCAACGAAGTCTTTGGAGTCAGCCTCGTCTCGATCGTTCGTATGAAGGAGCGTGACGTCGCTGGCGCCGATGTCTTTTAGGGCCAGCAGAGCCGGCCAGGAGGGCGTGTAGCGCTCGGCCCCGGCGGCGGTCGGGATCACGACGATCGGTTGGTCAGAGCCGCCAGCCAGGGCGAGAAAGCGCTCCAGAATGCGCTCGTCCTGGAGGTTGCCGCCGACGATCACGAGACTGCCTCGCTCAGGCCCGACGACCGGATCGCGGGAATCAGGACCCTGGGAGATTGCCGGTGAGACGGCGACGAGGAGAAGCAGGAGGATGTTCAGGTGTCGCACGATTGCCCTCTTGTTGGCCGACACGCGTGGAGGCCGACACGCGGCCGGTGTGTCGTGGGTGGGGAAGTGATCGGGTGACTGGCTGCCCGTCGAGTGTAGCCCCCAGACTCCGGACTCCGTGACCCGTCGCCAGTCGTCCTGAAACAGGAGGTGCAGGTTCGTCGTAGGAACACCAGACACACTGACCGCAATCGATCACATTCGATCGTGTAGGCCGGACCTCGAATCCAGCTCCAACCTGATCGCAACCCGTCGAGACCGCTCTCAACAACCGAGAATCTCGCGAGGAGAATACGTTGAAGATCTCAATGAGCCGCAGCTCCGCCAGAACCTTTCATTTGATGATCGCCGTCCTCCTGATAGCGCTCGTCGCATCGCCGTCGTTGGCACGCGAGAAAGTCACCGAAGAGTGGGTGCAGGCGTTCCCGGCCATGGATGCCATCGAGCTCTCCAATACCAACGGCCACGTGTCGTTCGAGGTTTGGGGGCGTGACGAGATCGAGGTGCGGGCCACGAAGAGTGCCCATGCTTCTAGTCGCGCGCGCGCTCGAGAGCTGCTGGATGCGATCGAGATCGTTGCCCGGGACAGCGGTTCGACTCTGCGAATCGAGACGGAGCTACCGTCGAGCAGCATTCTGGGGTGGCTCCGAGGATCAAACGGCGGTGCGAGCGTCCACTACGTCGTGATGGTGCCGGAGATGGCACGTGTTGGTGCTCGCTCGACGAACGGCCACGTCAAGGTCGCTGGCGTTCAGGGCGGTGTGGACTGCAAGTCGACCAACGGCAACGTCATGTTGAGCGACGTGGGCGGACCGGTTGCCGCGCGCACTACGAACGGCAAGGTCAACGCAGACGTGATCACCGTCGATGGACCGATCGAGTTGGCTTCGACCAATGGCTCACTGGCGGTGAGCTTGCCGCCGGGCGCTGGTGCCGACCTGACGGCGCGCACTACGAATGGCCGGGTTCGTGTCGACGGCGACCTCGACGCGACCATCTCCAAGCGCACCAAGGTCGAGGGCGCCCTGGCCGGTGGTGGCGACCTCCTCGATCTCAGGACCGTCAATGGCAGCATCACGATCGAGGCGAGTGGCGCCCGCGGCATCTGATCTCTGGGAAATGTGATCCGTCACTCGCCCCACTGCTGACACGACGCTGTCAGTAGGGTCGTGGCAGGCTGTGACCATGCGACCGACGGATCGACTCTTCCGCATCATTCAGTACCTCAGGCGGCGCTCGCAGCCGGTGACCGCCGATGAGCTGGCCGAGCGGCTAGGGGTGTCGCGGCGAACCATCTACCGCGACATCTCCGAGCTGCTCGACAACGCCGTGCCGATCCGCGGTGAGGCCGGTGTCGGCTATGTGCTGTCGGCGAGTTACGATCTGCCGCCGCTCATGTTCGAGGACGACGAGGTCGAGGCTCTGGTTTTTGGAGCTCGTCTCGTTCGCAGCTGGGCAGATCCGGAGCTCGCCGAGGCTGCCTCGCAGCTCCTCGAGAAGGTCGAAGCGGTCTTGCCCGAGCGACTACGCAAGCGGGTCGACACGGCGTCGCTCTACAGCTTCTCGGGACGAGCTAGCCCGGCGCTGCGCGAGATGCTCGGAGAGCTGAGGCGCTCTGTCCGGTCGCAGAACTTCATCAAGTTCTCCTACACCGACAGTCAAGATCGCAAGAGCACCCGAACCGTGAGGCCGCTCGGGCTCTTCTATTGGGGCGTCAAGTGGACGCTGGCCTCATGGTGCGAACTGCGTGATGACTTTCGCAACTTTCGCATCGACCGTCTGCGGGAGCTCGAGGTGCTTCCGGAGCACTTCGAGCATCGACCTGGTCAGTCTCTCGAGGATCTCTTCCAACGTTATGAGGAGGGGGCCTGACGGCTCGAGACGGGAACCTGTGACCGGGGCTCGAGGTGCCGTCATCGATCTTGATTCGGATAGCCACTCACTGAACGGCAATCACAACACCAGCAACACAACACCAGCAACACAACACCAGCAACACAACACCAGCAACACAACACCAACACCAAGGAGACGTCATGTCAGAAGCCATGGAGATCGGAAAGAAGCTCGTCGAGATGTGCCAGGCCGGGAAAGCCGAAGAGGCGGTGGCCGAGCTGTATGCCGACGACATCGTGAGTATCGAAGGCCAAGGTACCGAGGAGATGCCGGCTCGGATGGAAGGCATCGATGCGGTGAAGGGCAAAGGAGAGTGGTGGTTCAACAACCACGAGGTCCACAAGATGGATGCGTCCGGTCCGTTCTGCGGACACCGCGAAGACCAGTTTGTCGTGAAGTACGACATGGACGTCACCCAGAAGCAGTCGGGAGATCGCTTCCAGATGTCCGAGGTCGGTATCTACACGACAAAAGACGGCAAGGTCGTGCAGGAGGAGTTCCTGTACCACGTCTAGTCTCGAAGTGTCCGTGAAGTCGTCCGCCAGGTTCGGGCGACGGGGCCGATGGTCGAGTGTTGCTCGGTCATCGGCCTTTGCGCTTCTGGCCAATCGAAGAGCCCGCAGTCGCCAATGGGTCGGCAGTACTTGCGTGTCGACCCACACGTGGCGTTGGCGCTGCTCGCAACCGCGATCTCGCCGGACTCGACGAAGGGTGACGGCTCCAGCGGGCTTGGTAGGGTAGGCGCCCTTCCGGCCCGGTCGAGCCCCTCCGTTCGGAGGCTGATGGCCGGCTTCAAACATCCCCTCCGAGGTTGGCCATGACTGAGCAGCGCTACGAGAATGCTGGACGACTCCAGGTCGCTCCCGAGTTGTTGAGCTTCATCAACGAAGAGGTCGTGCCTCGTGCCGGCCTCGACCGAGACGCTTTCTGGGCAGGCTTCTCGGCCCTCGTGGAACGCTTTCAGCCTGAGAACCGAGACCTGCTCGCGGTACGTGCCCACATACAGGAACAGATCGACAACTGGCATCGCGATCATCCGCCCGGCACGCTGGATGCACCTTCCTACAAGAGTCTGCTGGAGGAGATCGGCTACCTTCGACCAACGGGTGAAGACTTCCAGGTCGAGGTCACTCGCGTGGACCCCGAGATCTCGACTCTGTCCGGACCGCAGCTCGTGGTGCCGGTCAGCAACGCTCGCTATGCACTCAATGCCGCCAACGCTCGATGGGTGAGCCTCTACGATGCCCTGTACGGCACGGACGTCATTCCAGAGGGCGAAGGAACGGAGAAGGGTAGCTCGTACAACCCCGCCAGAGGCGAGCTGGTCGTGGCCTACGCCGAACGACTTCTCGATGAGATCGTGCCTCTCGAGGAAGGTTCCTACAGTGATGCCACGAGGTATCGCCTGTCCGATGCCAGCCCGCAGGCCCTGGTCGTCGATCTTGAAGACGGCTCGTCGAGTGGCCTGCGCTCACCTGCAGTCTTCGCCGGTTTCCGAAAAGGCGACGACGGTGAGCTCACGACCATCCTCCTCCGCAACAACGGTCTGCACCTCGAGATCCAGATCGACCCTCAGCACCCGGTGGGTGCGGCTCACGCTGCAGGAGTGAGCGACGTCGTCGTCGAAGCCGCCGTCACGACCATTCAAGACTGCGAAGACTCGGTGGCCGCGGTCGATGCCGAAGACAAGGTCCACGTCTACCGCAACTGGCTCGGTCTCATGTGCGGCGACCTGGAGGAGACCTTCGTCAAGGGTGGGCGCCAGATGACTCGCCGGATGGCTGCAGATCGCACCTACGTCGCTCCAGACGGCGGTGAGCTCACGCTGCCCGGTCGCGCCCTGATGCTGGTGCGTAACGTCGGACTCCTGATGACTACCGATGCCGTCCTCAACGCCGCTGGCGAAGAGATTCCAGAGGGCATTCTGGATGCTGTGGTGACCTCGGCGATCGGCAAGTGTGATCTCGACGGAGTCGGACCGCACCGCAACTCCCGTGCGGGCAGCATCTACATCGTCAAGCCGAAGCTCCACGGTCCCGACGAGGCGGCGTTTACGGTGGAGTTGTTCGGAGCGGTCGAGGAGCTGCTCGGTCTCGATGCCAACACCCTCAAGATCGGCATCATGGACGAAGAGCGCAGGACCACCCTGAACCTCATGGAGTGCATTCGTGCGGCGCGTCACCGGGCGATCTTCATCAACACCGGTTTCCTCGACCGCACGGGGGACGAGATTCACACCAGCCGAGAAGCCGGGCCTGTGATCGCCAAGGGGGACATGAAGACCGCGACGTGGCTCGGCAAGTACGAGGATCACAACGTCGACATCGGCATTCGCACCGGGCTCCACAAGGCCGGTCAGATCGGCAAGGGCATGTGGGCCATGCCCGACGAAATGGCGGCGATGGTCGATCAGAAGATCGGGCACCCGCAGGCGGGAGCGAACTGTGCCTGGGTCCCGTCACCCACCGCTGCAGCCCTACACGCATTGCACTACCACCGGGTGGACGTGGCGGCGAGACAGCGAGAGCTGGAATCAAGAGAGCTCGCCAGCGTGGACGATCTCCTGCGAGTCCCGCTTCGTCCTGCGCCCATCGATGAGATCGATGCGGAAGCCTTGCAGCGCGAGCTCGACAACAATGCCCAGGGCATCCTGGGTTACGTCGTCCGCTGGGTCGACCATGGTGTCGGTTGTTCGAAGGTGCCGGACATCAACGACGTAGGGCTCATGGAGGACCGCGCGACCTGTCGAATCTCCTCGCAGCACATCGCCAACTGGCTTCGCCACGGTCTCACGAGCGAGGATCAGGTCAGAGACACCTTCGTGCGCATGGCGGCGGTCGTCGATCAGCAGAATGCTGACGACAAGACCTACCGACCCATGGGTGATGATCCAGCCCACAACATCGCCTTCCAGGCTGCTCTGGCATTGGCCTTGGAAGGCGGAGAGCAGCCGAGCGGCTACACCGAGCCGATCCTTCACGCGAGTCGCAAGCGCCTCAAGGCACAGAGCGCCTCGTAGCTGGCGGGCGCTGAGACGCGCTCCGTCTTTCGGGGATTCGAGCACGCTCGAGACGCAGGTCTGTGCCCGAGCGATGAGCGGGTGCGCCTCATCCTGGTCAAGCCCGTTTGGAGGGAGGCGAGAGCCGCGCTCCTCCAGTCAGCAGTCCATCGCTGGCAAGACGACAGTTGGAGACGGCGACTCCAACGTCACCTCACTCCACGTCCCAGTAGCCGGAGCGCACCCTGACGCGATGTCGGGGCTTGCCTTCCAGGCGGACGCGAACGCTGCGCCAGGAACCGTCGTCGGTGTTGACGGTGGGGTAGTAGCCGAGCACGTACTGCTCGCGCAGCTCGCGGAGGATCTCTGCAAACACGGCTGGAGCCTCGGTGGCATCGTCGATACGCAGGACTCTCCCGCCACTCTCCTCGACCAGTGTCTTCAGGGTGGCGAGCTCGTCGGCGTGCTCCTGGACGTCGTGCCACTGCGAGATGAACCCGGTGCCTTCGCGACCGCGCAGTGCGATCCAGTAGATGATGCTCTGGCTTCGCTGAGCTGCACGCAGAACCGAGTCTGCGGCGAGCACACTCTCCACGTCGACTCCGTCGCTCAGCAGCACCGCGACCCGCCGTCCCTGACGAGAATCGAGAAGCTTGAGAGCGGCGTAGAGATGATCGTTCACTGCACTACCACCTCCTGCCACCGGCTCGCCGAGAGCGCTCTCGAGGCCATCACCAGCCGGCAAGAAGTCCGAGATCAACTTGGTTCGGTCCGAGAACAGCATGAGAGCCGCCTCGTCTTGTTCCAGCAGTCCGCTCATGAACTCCTGAGCACCCACCAGTGCGGACTGTAGGGGCTCTCCGAGCATGCTCCGGCTGGCGTCGATCAAGACGAAGGCGGCCAAGGCAGCGTCACCGCGCTCGAAGGTGACGACGGTCTGGGGCTCTCCGCTGTCGACGACACGGAAGTGATCGCGCTCGAGGTCGGTGACACGCGTACCGCCGAGAGTCACCGTCACGTAGAGCTGGCGCAGCTCGAGATCGATGACGTCGTCGACGTGGAGGCTCGGAGTCACGAGGCGGGACCTTGCTACCTCTCGGTCGGCGTTGCGCGCGACGACTTCGAAGGTGTGCTCGACGTTCTCGAAGTCGAGCTGCACCGTCGTGCGGAAGGGGGGCTCGAGAAACCGACCGACCTCTCGGCCATCGACTCGAAAGATGACGAGATCGGTCTCGAGCCCTGTGGCCGGAGCAATCCAGAACTCCACGGCTCCGGCGGCCGGCTGGTCGGCACGAGGCGATAGGAAGATGATGTCCTCGCTTTCGACCTCGGAGTCGCGTCCGTCGAACGTCGCCTCGCGCTCGCGGGCATCAGAGGTCGTCGAGAACTGTGGTCGTTGGCCTGGTGAGGGTCGTGCCGACAGGACGATCAGGAACAACAGCATGGCCCAGCTGACCGTCAGCTGGCTGCTTTTGGACAGCTGGTGCCACAAGGCAAGGCGCAGGTCCGGCGCGCGCGCCTCGAGGGACGCTAGTCCCTCGGCTCTTGGACGACTCGGAACGAGTGCCGGTTGCCTAATGCCCTGAGTGCAGGCTGGAGTATTCACTTTGGAGAGGAAGCCTTGGGTCGTGGCCCTGCGCCAGAAGACAGTATCCGGTTGGTGTCAGCTCCCCAAGCGTGCGAGGAGAGCGGGGCCATAGACGCGCTCGAGGGTGAGAGTGCGATCGAGGAGCTCGGCGCCGATCTCGCTCGGAAGAGAGCTGTACTGATTACGAGCAGAGGGGCGGTCATCGAGTGGCGCGTTGCGCCAGCGGTCGATCAAGGCTGCTGCTCGGGCCGGGTTGCCAGCGCTCTCGTTGAGTTGCGCGAGTTGGAGCATTAAAGGGCGTGACGTCGGATGTGAGCCCAGCGAGCTATCGAGCAGGCGAATCGCCTCCTGGCGTTGCCCTTCTCTAGCCAGCCGCTCGGCCGTCAGCTGAGCTGCCAGCACGCTGACCTCGGCATGACTCTGGCCGGCGAGCAGGGTATTCAGCTCGTCTCGAGCCGCCCGCGGTTGTCCAGTTCGCTCGAGCAGGACCGCATGACGCAGCCGGGCCCAAGGTGACGATGCGTCTGCCTGCAGGGCCTGTTGGATGTGATCCACGGCTTCTTCGTACTGACCTCGCTTCTCGGCAATCAGAGATGCGAAAAACCTGGAGGTGGCGTGGAGGGGCGAGAGCTCGACGGCCACGTCGAGAGCCTCTCCGGCTTCGAGCCAGCTGCCATAGCCAAGGAGGAGCTCCGAGAAGCTCGTGAGAATGTCGGCGGCTGAGTCCAGCAGCTCCTGTGGTGCGTTCTGCTTCATGGTACGGGCCACCCCGAGGGCCAGTCGCCGATGTTGGGCAGCGAGCGGTAGCCGACGGGCATCTCGATGTTGACGGTAGGCGCGCCAATGGATGGCGAGGAGGGCAACTCCCGTCCTCGGGTCACTGCTGACGAGATCGAGCTCCACTCGTGCCTGGGCAGGGCCGAGGACCTGGAGAACGTCGGGGTCTCTGATGGTCCTGGCTTCGACGCCGGCGAGCAGACGATCGGCGACTTCGCTCGGCGGTGCGTTGACGACCTCGCGCAACGCTTTGGCGTACTCGGCTACCAACTGGGCTTCGAGCTCGCGCTCGACAAGCGCCCTGAGCGTCGTTCGCCGGGTGATGGCTGGGTCTGATCGCAGAATGGCCGGCCACGTCATCCGGTCGCCGGCCTGAGGTTCCGAGACATCGGTCTCCTTGGTCGCGACGTTGTTGGAAGACCCAGGGATTGCCCCATGATTCTGGCCTCTACCGGTCAGCCAGACCTCGGTCGGTCGGCTGACCAGAGCCAGATCGTTGTCTGGCTGATCTTCGCCTGTTTCGGATCTGGACGCGCGGAGCGCCCTGCTCTGGCCACGGTTTGTCGGCTTCTCGCGATACGTGACTGCGAGTTGGTAGATGCCGCGGAGGACACGGGGAATCTGAACGCGGAGGGTGAACGGGCCACGAGACCCGGGCTCGACGGAAGTCTCGAGCTCGACGGTTCGGTCGACTCCGAGCGGACCCCTGACGATGACGACCAGCTGGTCAGGCGGGAAGTCGGGGCGAGGGTCGAGGGTCAGCGTGCTCGTGCCCAGAGCGAGTACGGGTCGCAGGGCGGCCCTGGCCTGAGAGGCCGTGGTGGTCGTTGAGGAGCGAACGTCTCGCCAGACAGCGGGGGACGAGATCTGCGGTAGCGGAAGGGAAAGCGCCTCGTCGGCGAGGTCGACGGTGTCGAGCTGGAACAGTCGCCGCTCGGGGTCGAGTACCAGGAGCCTGACGGAATCTCCTACCTGGACCTCGTGGCCGGAGGGCAGAGAAAGCTCGCCGGTGTAGCGGATGCCATCGACGTCCTCGGGGAAGCTGAGCTCGCCGGGCAGCACGACGACCTCTTGCATGTGGGCCAGCACCGCGTTCGCCGAATCCACCAGGTACGCGAGGATCTCGAGCTCACGCGGGGCGGGCTCCGCGTCCGAGCCGAGAGCTCGCGGCCTGGTGTCGGTCTCCGATTCCTCGTCGGTACCCCGGGCTGGAGGCCAGGCTTCGGGTGTTAGCTCCGCCACGAGCGTGATCGTGCCCGAGGCGTCCGGAGCGCTCGCAAACAGCGCCACCGGCAGACTCCCTCCAGCCTGCCCCTGAATCAGCAGCGTTGCGGCCTCCGCCCGAAGGCCTCGAAGCGGCCTGACCTCGATCGCGGAGGGCTCGGCGGGCCAGTCAGTGACCTGTCCGAGCGTCGCCGAGACGACCCCGATCGCTACCAGAGCGGCAACGATGGCGAGTCGCGACCCTCTCATGCGTCGACGACGAGATTGACCGTCGCGATGGTGCGGGCCACGTCGTCACGGAGTGCAACCGCAATCTTGTTGGATCCTGGCGACAGCTCGATGTCGATCTGGGCTCCGGCCCGGCGACTCATCGACTGCAGCAGCTCGGCGTTGGGAATGACGAGAGGAATTGTTGCTCGCACCGGTGGGCTGCGTCGATCGTCGTCGGAGCGCGCCGTCACGAGAAGCGACATCTGACCAGTGTGGTTCTCGGCGTCGGGCAGCAGCGTCAGGGCAGAGATCGGCACTCGCAGCTTGACGGTCTGCATGACTCTCGGCTCCCGTCGCTTGCGATGGGCTCGATCCCGCCCGACGGACTCCTTGCGGGCTGGTCGCCTGCCTACCCGGCGATCTCGATCCGGATCGAGGGCCTCGGCAGCCGGCTGAACCACTGAACGTTGACCCAGCTCGACGGCGAGGCCGATCGGATTCTCGACGACGTCGAAGTGAAGCGCTGCGAAAGCACGTTCAGAGAGAACCTGCTCCTGAGTCTTTCGCCGAAAGCGCTGAAGGTGTCGCACCTGTCCTTTACGATCGCGGAGCCTGACGCGCACCCGGTTGTTGCGGTCGGCGACCGTGCGCGGGTCGAAGGCCAGTGAGTAGTAGTGGCCGAGATCCGAGATCATCGAATCGAGAAGATGGCCAGCCTGGTCGGGGCTGAGCGCGAAGTCGCCACCGGTGCTGCGCGCCAGCTCGCGCAGCGAATCTTTGGGGTCTGTGAGCGCGCGCACCTGAGCGTCGAATACGGCGCTGCTGCGAGTCTCGGCGCCACCAGCTCGAATTCCCGAGTCGTTGCCGGCCATGACGTAGAAGGTGACGCGGTTGCTGGCGGCGCTCTCGATGACGTCGTTGATGGCGGTACCCGCACTCAGGCGTCCCAACTCGTCTTCGACCGAGCGTACGCCGATTTCCTGGGAGAAGACGTCGTACTTGGTCATCCACATGTTGAGGGCAACCTCGGTGGGCGTGGTCACGAGGCCTTCGGAGATCAGGAGGACACAAGTCCTGCCTCCGAGTGTTGCCAGAGACTCGATGAGCTCGTGCAGCTGTGACCCCACGACCGTCGCGTCGTAGCGCTGCTGAGCAGCCGTCGACTGAATGTCGGCCATGAGGGTTCGCGCTTCGGCCATCGCTCGCGCCATCGCCTGCTCGTCACCAACCGCTGGGACACCCTGCTCGATCCTGCGAAGCAGCTGATTGGGCGTGGCTCTGGCTACCGGACCGCGTGCGGCGACGTCGCGGAGGACTGATTCGAGAAGCCTCGGGTCCCGAGCGAGCGTCTGGTCGATCTGGAGGCGTCTGCCGAGAGTGGCGACCATCATGCCGCGGCTGCGCTCGAGCAGCGTATCCATGGACGCGATGACGTCTCCGACCAGTCGCGACTTGGTGGGCGGAAGCATCTGTTGACCATCCACCAGAACCAGGAGGTAGGGCAGGTCCCCAGGGCTGGCGCTGATCAGTTCTGCGGTCTCGGCGCCTTCGAGAGATGCAGCAGCATGCTCGCCGATCGGTGCGGGCTCGATCTCGGCGAATGCGGTGATGGTGGCTGGGCGACCGCTGACTCTCAGCTCGAAGTCGTCCTGTGTGAGGCCGCGAAGAGGTTGGCCATCACGATCGACCGCCACCACATCGACATTGACGAGCTCGACGGCAATCTCGTCGATCAGTGCCGGGAGGTCCGCGTTGGCAGCCGACTTCTGTTCACCAGTCGATGATTCCGGAAGGCCGGCGAGCATCGTCGACGAGAGCATGAAGAGGACGCTGAGCCGAAACGCGCCGAAACGATTCATGTCGTGCCCACCACTGAGTGTGTCTTTGTCGAGCCCGCGTCGCGCATCGGCATAGAGTCTGGCGATGACGCTACCGAAGATCAAGGAGTCTAGGCCTGGTTGTGGCGTTGCCGCGCGCTGAGGTCCTGGCGACAGGTTCTTGGTGAGGGATGGTCCACCGAGTGTGACGAAGAGCAGAGGAGATAGCCCCTGATGCGCGCGTTCGTCGCGATCGAGCTCCCGGAGCGTCTGCGTCGTCTGGTCGAGGACTTCGCCGTGGCTCAGCGTGCCCGGCTACCGAAGGCAAGGTGGATTCCTGCTGCCAACCTGCACGTGACCCTCGCCTTCCTGGGAGAGGTCGACGACCTGACCCTGGGTCGCTACTGCGCTCGCTTGGACGACGTAGCTTCGCTGCACCGCCAACTCCGCCTGCGAACTGATCGTGCAGGTGCCTTTCCGCCAAGGGGACGCGCTCGCGTGCTGTGGCTTGGAATCGGCGAGGATCCCGAGCTCACGAGTCTTCAAACAGGCATCGCCGACGCGATTGGGCTGGCAATCGACGAGCAGCCGTTTCGGCCACACGTGACCATGGCCAGATGCCGGCGGCCGTGAGCTCGTCGAGATGTCGCACGGTTCAGCGATCACGCCCGCGACCTCGAAGAGCAGTCAATCGTCGTCGAACGCTTCGTACTGATGGAGTCTCAGCTGAGTCCCCGGGGAGCCAGCTACCGAGTCGTGAGCGCTTTTCGCCTGGCTGGGTGACTTGCCGTCAGGTGTGGTGGGCTCGGCTGACCGGGTCAGCAACCAAAAGCGCGAGGTCGCCGTTCGCCTGCGAGTGCCCTCACGCTATCGGTGAACCACGGTCCACCGGGAGAGCGGTCAGCGACCCTGACCAGCTGCTCGGCCATCTCTTCCAGCTGCTCCTGTACGGCAAGATCGCCTTCGATATCGGCCCAGCCGTTGACCTTGCCGGCCAGTCCGCGCAATCCGGAAGCGACGCCTTCGGGGTTGTCCTCGAGATCGTACTGCTGCATCAGGTGCTTGATGTTCGACCGGACATGAATGGCCAGGGACAGGAGCTTCTCCCGTCCGGCTTCGGTCAGCTCTGGCGTGCCTTGCATGCCGAAGATGCCGGCGATGTCGGCAAACGTGAGCATCGAGTTCTGGGTGATGCTGTAGCTGGCGTCTCGATCACGCTCGGCGTTGGCGGCGCGGGCGAGGGCAGCCTGCGCTGACTCCTTTTCGACTGCCGCCTCCTGAACGGGCTCAGGAGGATTGTTGGCTGTCTCGGTCGCCTCCAGGTCCACGTCGGCGGTCTTGAGCGACACGACGTGACCACGGATGTTCTTGTAGACGACGATTCGATCGCGGATCTCGAACTTGCCTTGTGTGCGGACCCTCTCACCAGTCTTCAGGATGATGAAGTCTGCAAGCGCAGTGGTGGCACCCGAGGCGGAGGCGACGACAAAAACGATCGAGGGCAGGAGGATCTTCTTCATGGCATCAGACTCGTTGGTTGGCGCTCTGTGACAGCACAGCGCGCACGGCGTGTCACTGGCAGTAGGGCATTGGGTCTTCGAGCGACGAGGGACGCGACAAAATGCTAGCGGAAGTGCGCCGGACCGCGCCTGGCTTGTGATGAACGAACCGTTCCGGGACCCGAGCGACGTCGGCTCCGAGATGTTTATGCATCTACGATGCCAAGCGGATCTCGGTCCATCCAGCGTCCGCGTGTGAAGTCCGGAAAGGGCACTGGTTGGCTGCCAGCAGCCACGGACTGTTCGGTGAGCTCGCAGACGACGCTCCAAGACGCTGCGTCGTAGACGTCCATGTCCATTGGCGTCCCGGTCCGCAGGCTGGTGATGAGGCGGAGGTCCTCCAGATAGTCCATGCCACCGTGTCCGGCTCCTCGCGCGTCCCCTTCGCGGCGGCGCCACAGTGGATGGTCGAAGCGAGCCAGGTAGTCGTCGAAGTCGGACCAGCGGTGGCCTTCCGCCTCGCTCTCGATGAAGACCCGATCCGGGTAGCCGGCGACGACTCCGTTGGTCCCCTGGACGAGATTGAGGCGTGAGTAGGGACGTGGGGTCGTGGTGTCGTGCTGGAGGAGGATCGTGCGTCCGAGCTTGGTCTTGATGAGGCTGGTGTTCATGTCGCCGAGGACGTAGCTGCGTTGGGACCGGGGGTCATCCTCCCCGAAGCGGGTTTTGGCGTAGCGCGTCAGGCCGCGCTGCGGTGTGCTCATCGAAACCAGGTAGTCGAACTGGTCGCCGCGGTTGATGTCGAGACACTGGGCCACTGGGCCCAGACCGTGGGTGGGATAGAGGTTGCCGTCGCGGAGCTCCGAATGCCGCAGGCGCCAGAGTCCCTCGTTCTTGTCGCTGAACTTGATGTCGCGAAGGTCGTGGATGTATGCCGCCTCCGCGTGCAGTAGCTCTCCGAGCTTTCCTTCGCGCGCCATGCGCAGGATCATCATCTCCCTTCGGCCGTAGCAGCAGTTCTCCATCATCACGCAGTGACGCTCAGTCCGCTCGGCGGTCTCGACCAGCTTCCAGCTGTCCTCGATCGTGTAGGCGGCGGGGACTTCCACGGCCGTGTGCTTGCCACTCTGCATCGCTTCGACGCAGACGGGCACGTGCCATCGCCACGGAGTGGAGTTGAAGACGAGGTCGATGTCGTCGCGCTCGTTGATCTCTCGCCAGGCGAGCTCGCCGTCGGTATAGACGGCGGGTGACGGACGGCCGTCTTCTTCGACCCAGTTCGCGACCTCTTTCGCGCGGGCTTCGTCGATGTCGCAGATGGCCACGATCTCGACCCCTTCGATACGGAGGAAGTTGCGCACGTGTGACCCGCCCTGGAGGCCCACGCCGACGAAGGCCATGCGCACTTGTTCGAGAGCTGGGGCCGAGAACCCTTCGGGGCGTGCGTAACTCGCGGGAGTGGCCGATGCGGCAAGCGAGC
>JANQPS010000806.1 GCA_028285365.1 Thermoanaerobaculia bacterium
GCACCTTGTCGGCGGTGGTACGGATGTCGAAGTGGTCGCGCACGCGCTGGAATCCGCCATTTGCGAGCGCACGAGCGCGCTGAGTGTTGCTCAGCACACCTGCTAGCGCCTCGGCAAGCGCACGATCGTCGCCTGGTGAGAAGAGGAGCCCCGAAGTGCCGTGCTGCACGATTTCCGCACACGCACCCGAATTGCTCGCGACGATCGGTCGATTCGCAGCCATGGCCTCGACGAGGACGAGGCCAAAGGGCTCGGGCTCGACCGCCGTATGGACGACGACATCGACGCGCCTTCGGTAGAGCTCCTCCATGTCGCGGACATGCCCCACGAACTCGAGCCGATTCTCCAGTCTCAACTCGGCGCTCAATCGCCGTAGCTCGCGTTCATACTCCTTCGCGGCCTCACCGACTGGCGCACCCACGACCAAGAACCGGACGCCTGGGAATTCGTCCTTCAGTCTGGCGGCAGCTCGAAGGAACACGTGCTGCCCCTTCCATCTCGTCAGACGGCCCACGGCAGCGATCGTCGCATTGGGTCCCATTCCCGGCAAGGCAGGCTCGACCGCCGGGATCTCGACTCCGTTGTACACGACGTCCAATCGATTCGGCCGGATACGAGCATCCGTCGAGTCGCGGATGAACCGTGAGATGGCGATCGCCACGTCGATCCAGGGTCCGAGACTTCGATCGAGTGCCCGACCCCGAAAGATCGACCGTTGGTGACAGATGATGGGGATGCGGCATCGTTTCGCTGCCCAGACGGCGTATCGATTGGCGACGATGTCCGTGTTGGCGTGTACCAGATCGATATTCTGTCGTCGAATGATCTTGACCACATCTCGGTAGCGATCGAAGTCTTCGACCGCGAGACGACGGGCCGCTCGGTGAACCCGAGAGAGGACACCGAAGGGATTGGCGCTTGCTCCAACCGGCTCGAAGCCGCGCCTCACGTGGACTATTCTGCAGCCAATGCCCTCGAAGGCTTCGATCATGGGACTCGGTGAGTCCGTTCGAAACGTGACATAGGCTTCGTACCGATCCCGGTCCATGTGCCTGACTAGCCGATGGAGAGATCGGATCGAGCCACCGATGTTTCCGAAGTCGTTCTCGACGTAGAGAACCCGCTTCATGCGTTCCCCGATTCGCGCGAGCTCAACAGGGGTACGAGTCGCTTCCGATACTCTCCAACATCGGCAGAGTTGAATACGAACGCCCGACGAAATCCGATCCGAGACATACGCATGAAGACGGCTCCGACCACGAGTGCTTCGTATGCGTAGGAGATCAAGCTCGCGATGGCCGCCCCCACGATGCCATAAGTGGGAATCAGCCAGATGTTCAGTCCCACGTTGAGGAAGACCGACGAGATCTGACTGAGGACGTTGACGCGCTGGCGTCCGATCGCGGTGAAGTACCGGCTGAAGACGCGATACACGGTCAGGAACACGGTGGCGGGAATCAATACCCAGGCTACCGGAATGGAGGGGCGGTATTCTGATCCGTAGAGGAACGGCAAGAGAAAGGGTGCCGCGACGACGAGCCCAAGGGCGCCGAGTGTAGTCCAAGCGAGCGTGTGCCGATTCGCGATCGCAGTCAGGTGTGCGCCGTCGTCGTCGGTCATGCCGGCTAGCTTGGGTAGCAGCCCCTTTCCGATCGACTCGGGAATCAGCTTCAGAATCAAGGAAGTGGACACGGCGATCGCGTACAAGCCGACTTGCTGCGGGTCATGAAGAAAGAACGCGATCATGAAGACGTCGACGCGCTCATGCGCTTGACCCGCCAATCCCTGCAGGTAGCTGCGCATCCCGAATCGCAGGCTGGCCTTGATCTCTGGCAGGTCGATTCGCAACGAGCATCCCGTTTCTTGCAGGATTGCGGCGACCAGGCAGCCGATCGCGATGCCATTGACCGCAACGACCGCGACCAGTGCTCCGGGTAGTCCCAGCTGAAGGCCCACTAGAACCACCAGGAAGGCTGTGAGCGTCCCTACGCTGGTGGCGATGGCTGCATAGTTCGCCCAGGAGAAGCGGTCGAGTGCCCGCGCGAAGTTGGTGAAGTAGACCTGCAGGAGTTGAAGCGGCACCCATGCGACGGCGACGTAGTACGCGAAGTTCGGAATGCTCCCGAGGAATCGATCCACTATCCAGGGTTGGCTCGACAGCGCCAGGCCACAGACGGCGGCTCCGATGGCGGTCACCAAGACTAGGCCAGCGGTTGCAACGCGTTCCGGCGGTGGGCCGATTCGACGCACGCGATACACGCATGCGTCTCCGATTCCGAACTGCGCGAGTGTCGCCAGCGCACCTGCGAACGTCACCGCCAATGCGTAGTAGCCCCGGTCGTCCACCGAGACTGATCGGGTCAGTACGATGCTCGTGAGCAGCCCGAGCGGCACGCCGATCATGGAGGTGATGAGTACCGAGAGCGTGTTGCGGAGGAACCTCATCCGGAGCCGGGCGCCGATGGTGGGCTCTTCGCACGAAACAAGACGGTCAGACCCACGCTCTGCTTCATGAGTGACTGTGCGTGGTAGGAAGAGCCCACGCGCTTTCGATCGTCGTATCGTTCTCCGCCCTCCGCGCTTCGCTTGACACCGTACGACGCCCGAACTCGAGCGCGGCTGCGAACCCGACGATGATGAACGTGACGCGGTCGAAGAAGTACGAGTTGAAGAAGTTCACCACCAGCACAGCTGCGAAGGAGGCGAGAAAGTAAGGTCTCCATAGGTCGAGCTGGGTACCGGCGCTCCGTTGGCTGCGCATGAGTGTGCGAGCCACCGTGTACGCCATGTAGAGAAACGCGACCATCCCGATCACACCATAGAAAGCGAGTGTGCGTATGTACTCATTGTGTGGGTCCCGTGACCCGATTCCCGGCCTCACTGTTTCGGTCGCCGTGACACCGTAGCCAACTCCCCATACCGGGGACTCCGCGAAGAGCCTCATCCCATGGGTCCATGCGGCCTGCCGAATCGAGGATCCCGTGCCCAGCTGTGCATCTCCGAGGCGAGTAGCCACAGCGTCCCCGATC
>JANQPS010000837.1 GCA_028285365.1 Thermoanaerobaculia bacterium
CAGCGAACGGATCGGGGCGAACCGTTCGAATCTCGATCGACAGACCTAAGCCTGCCCGAAGCAAACACTCGCCGGACCGCCAGTGCGGCGCACACTCCGTCCGATGCGAACCACGACCGAGAACGCCCGGGCGAGATCAAAGCGGACATCGAGCGGCTGAGGCAATCGAGACCAACCGGCGCGGGGCGGCAACTCGGTCGCACTGAGTTTGGACGTGCAACGAGAGAACAGAATAGCGGCGGGCGCAGCGATCTGAGTTCGCGCGTGGAAGTTTCCCACCTGTCGACAAAAGTGCATGAGGCGAACCGGGGAGTTTCCCGAGCGGTCAAAGGGGTCAGACTGTAAATCTGATGGCATAGCCTTCGCAGGTTCGAATCCTGCACTCCCCACTCACACGAATCAACGAAACAGAACGTCAGCTCGGGGCATTCGAGAAGATCCTCCAATCGAACAAGCTATCGTGCCGCGGCGCGGGTGACCCCGCGCTGGCACTTGCGGGTGTAGCTCAATGGTAGAGCCATAGCCTTCCAAGCTATTGACGAGGGTTCGATTCCCTTCACCCGCTTGAATCGTCAGTTGGTGCAGGGTTTTAGAAATAAGAAGCGGCAGTTGCCACAGGGTGATCGAGCGGCCCACCGGATGAAACTCGCTGAAGGCGGACGCCTGGATGACCTACCACTCCGATGCTGCTGTAGCTCAGTTGGTAGAGCGCGTCCTTGGTAAGGACGAGGTCATGGGTTCAAGTCCCGTCAGCAGCTCTTGTGTGATGATGTGATGAGTTGGGAAACGTGCTGGTCCGTCTCGGAGGCTTCCCGATGGAGCACCTCGAGCGGACCGCCAACCGTACTGGACCATTGAAACTGAAACGACAGCTTCGCGTCTCGCGGCGATTAGCCTGTTGGCTGCGTCGCAGGGGAATGCACTGCGGATATTGATGAAGGCTAGGGAGTAAGCATGGCCAAGGAAACTTTCGAACGTACGAAACCTCACGTTAACGTCGGTACGATCGGTCACATCGATCACGGCAAGACCACTCTGACCGGCGCCCTACTCGCCACCCAATCGGCGAAGGGACTTGCGGACTTCAAAAGCTATGCCGATATCGCCAAGGGCGGTACGGTGCGCGACGAAACCAAAACCGTCACGATCGCCGTTGCCCACGTCGAGTACGAGTCGGAAAACCGGCACTACGCCCACATCGATTGCCCGGGCCATGCCGACTTCATCAAGAACATGATCACCGGTGCCGCCCAGATGGATGGGGCGATCCTGGTCGTGTCGGCCGCCGACGGCCCGATGCCGCAGACCCGCGAGCACATTCTGCTGGCGCGTCAGGTGGGTGTCCCCGCGCTGGTCGTGTTCCTCAACAAGTGCGACCTGGTCGACGACGAGGAACTGCTCGAGCTGGTCGAACTCGAGCTGCGCGAGTTGCTCTCGCACTATGGGTTCCCCGGCGACGAGATTCCGATCATTCGCGGTGCGGCCAAGGGTGCATACGACGCCCCCGAAGACCCCGAAGCCACCAAGTGCATCGCCGAACTGCTCGAGGCAGTCGACACGTATATTCCCGAACCGGTCCGCGAGAAGGACAAGCCGTTCCTGATGGCGGTGGAAGACGTCTTCTCGATCGAAGGTCGTGGCACCGTGGCCACCGGCCGGATCGAGCGCGGTGTCGTCAACACGGGCGACAACGTCGAGATCGTGGGCCTGACCAGCGAGCCCAGGACCACCGTCTGCACCGGCGTGGAGATGTTCAACAAGACCCTCGACTCGGGTGAAGCGGGCGACAACGTCGGCTGCCTGCTGCGAGGTATCAAGCGCGACGAGATCGAGCGCGGCCAGGTGCTGGCCAAACCCAGTTCGATCACGCCGCATACCAAGTTCGAAGCTGAGGTGTATGTGCTGTCCAAAGAAGAAGGTGGACGCCACACGCCCTCCTTCGAGGGCTACCGACCGCAGTTTTACTTCCGCACGACGGATGCCACCGGCAGCGCGTCGCTCATGGGCGATACGGAAATGTGCATGCCCGGCGACAACGCCAAGCTGGCGGTCGAACTGATCTCGCCGATCGCCATGGACGACGGCGTGCGGTTCGCCATCCGCGAAGGCGGCAAGACCGTCGGGTCTGGAGTTGTGACTAAGATCATCGAGTAGCGAAGCGTACGGCCGCCGGGCAGGTCGCTTGCCCGGCGGTTCTTGAGGAACCTTGGCAGGACGGCGTCTTCCGCGGCGCGGGGGACGAGAGGGTGTGGATCGATCGCAGCGTCGGCCCGCCCGCCGTCGTACCGGGGAATCGAATGAGTGCGTCACCGGGGAGCGGGACGATAGGGGCGTAGCTCAATTGGCAGAGCGCTGGTCTCCAAAACCAGAGGTTGCGAGTTCGATTCCCGCCGCCCCTGCTTTGTTCCTGCATCCCGATCGCCCGAAGAACCAACAACCTAGCGTGATTGAATCGGATCGTCCTGATCCCAACCGGCAGGGATGATCGCAAGCATAAACGTCGCCTTGCTGTGGGTCGTACCTGCCAGGGGCTGAAAACGCAGCAAGGGCCAACAGCGGCCGGCACTGGGCCAGTCGCCGAACCAGTCGAGAAAGGGCGCGCGTCCGAATGGGATCCGTAGCCAAAGAACAGAAGACCGGCATGGGCGCGATTCTGCGCGAATTGACCAGGGCCGATCTCTATAAGCGAACGCAAGGGCGTGTGACCCGTCAGGTCACCT
>JANQPS010000885.1 GCA_028285365.1 Thermoanaerobaculia bacterium
CTGCGCGTTGTGCGCAGGCCTTTCCTCTCGGAGGACGACGAAGGCCAGGACGATGGTCTGACCCGAGCCCTCGAGCTCTTGCGCGAGCATCGTGAAGAGACCGAGGAGAAGGCGGCGGCGTAAGGCTCGAGCGAGCTCTGGGGTTTCCGTCAGCGAGCTCTCCGAGGGCACGCCGGGAGCGTCGTCTCGAGGGTGGATATGAGCTCTGCTCGCCGCAAGGCACGTCGCGCCCATCGCAGACCGTCGAAGCGTTCGACTAAGCGGCGCTCGCCTCAGACGGGTCGGCGCCGCTCTCCCACTGCGGCGAGACCGTACGGTGGCGCCGCGCGTAAGCGCCGAAGTCGGGTACCGATTCTCGTGGTGGGGGCCGTCATCATCTTCGTGGTCGGCTTTGCTCTCGGTAGCCTGAGAGATCGAGAGCCGGTGGCAACGGTGGCCCTCGACCCTCCCGCACGACCCCAGAACGAGGGCACGTCAGGCGAGCGCTCTCCTGAGAACGCCGAGCAGAGCCGGATGGATCAGACGGTCGAGGCGCCCGCTTCGGTTTCGCCTCCCGCGTCGGTCGATGGTCCACTGGTGTCGCTCGTGATCGACGACCTGGGACGTGACCCCTCGGTCCTCGAAGAACTCGGAGACCTGGGAGTCGAGATCAGCTATGCGGTGCTGCCTTTCGAGCAGCGCACCCAGGACGTCGTGCGTCGTCTCAACGAGCGGGGCGACGAAGTGCTCCTGCATCTGCCGATGCAGGCTCGTGGCGATTCAGACCCGGGTCCTGGTGCCCTGTTCTTGTCGATGTCGGAAGAAGAGTTGAGAGCCCGGACGAGACGAGCGCTCCGGGCGGTTCCGGGTGCCGTTGGGGTCAACAACCACATGGGATCTGCCTTCTCGTCCAACGCTCGCGCCATGAAGACGGTTCTCGAGATCGTGGCGGAGTCGGAGCTTTTCTTTCTGGATTCGAGAACGAGCTCCGGGAGCCAGGGTTATGAGGTTGCGCGAGAGCTGTCGCTGCCGGCGGTCGAGCGCAGCGTCTTTCTCGACGACTCGCTGGAGATCGACGACATCCGACAGCAGTTTCGTCTCCTGCTCGAGCGTTCGTTGCGGGACGGTGCCGCCGTTGCCATTGGTCATCCCCACCGGGTGACCCTCGAAGTGCTGCGTGAAGAGGTTCCTGCCGCGCTGCAAGCCGGCTATCGTTTCGTGAAGGTGAGCACCTTGCTCGAGGGTTCTTCGGTCGAAACGATGTAGCGCAGGCGGGACCAGCCGCCGGTGTATCAGTCGGCAGGGTCCGAGTTGCGCTCGAGTTCTTTGGCCTGCGCCCAACTCTCTTCTAGCCTCTCGCGATGTGCGTCCGAGTTGGCGTCGCCGAGGAAGAGCTCGTCGCCCATGCTCACCTCGATGTGACGAAAGCGCGATCTGAAGCGCAGCGAGGAGCCAGCAAGTGCGCGCTCGGGGTCCACAGACAGGTGACGCGCCCAGCTGGCGACGGCAAACAGCAGGTCTCCCACCTCCGATTCGATCTCCTGGTGGTCGCCGCCAGAGATGGCTTCGTCGAGCTCTTGCAGCTCTTCTACCGCCTTGGCTCGGACCTCGTCTGCGTTTCGCCAGTCGAACCCGACGCCAGCTGCCTTCTGTCCGACTCGATAGGCGCCGAGCAGTGCCGGGATGGACGCTGGTACCCCATCGAGGAGAGATCGTTCGCGGGGTAGGGCAGAGGCTTTGCGTCTCTCCCAGGCTCGAGAGACTGACTGACTGTCGCCCAGGTCTTCATCGCCGAAGACGTGGGGATGCCGTTCGACCATCTTGTCGATGATTCTCTGAAGGATGGAGCTCATCGAGATCGAGGTCTTCTCACGCGCCAGCTCGGCCACAAAACAGACCTGGAACAGAAGGTCGCCAAGCTCGTCCGCGAGATCCTCGACGTTCTCGTCGTCGATGGCGGCAGCCACCTCGTGAGCCTCTTCGAGGATGTGGGCCCTCACGGATTGCAGGGTCTGCTCCTGGTCCCAGGGGCACCCGTCAGGTCCGCGCAGTCGTCGCACGAGACTGAGGAGCTCATCGAGATCTCTGGAATCTCGTTGGTCGGTCATGTTGCGTCAACCGATGACGAATTCGAGCCGTATCGTCTCAAACGGCCGAGACCGGCACTGGGACGCGTGCGCAACCGTTTCATCCTGCTTGACTTCTCCACGGCTGACTTGGAAGCATGCAAGCTAGTCTATGTTCGCTGGGCTGCGTGTGGCATGGCTGTTGGCACTGCTCTTGGCATGGCGTCTGCACACTCCAGTTGCGAATTGCCAGTTTGTGAATTGAGAGTGTGATTTGGCGGTTGCGATTCGGTAGATGCGGTTCGGCGGGTACCGCGATCTTCGGTACCGAAACGGGGGTCTCAGAATGGATCGACCAGGGAAAGTGATCGGCGCAACATGAGTGAGTCGGGAATCAAGGTAACCGATAGACGGATGTTCACGCCGGATGGCGAGCTCCGTGACGATGTGGAGGCGCAAGAGGAGCGCCGCCCAGAAGATCCGACTGCCCAATCATCGCCTGCCGACTCGGCACCAGAGCCAGCGTCTCCACCTCAGGAGCCCAGGCCAGCGCAAGGCCCTGTCGGCGACGAGCCCCAGCCTGCGGCTTTCTCCTCGGCTGGGCCCGAGAGCAGTCCTTCGGCTCAATCCCTGGGGCCCGGCCCGCCGGTTCACTTCGCCGAGATCGTGGCCTCGCTGGCGGAGCCGGCAGCGCTGTTCATGGGTGATGCCGCCCTGCCGGACGGTCAGGTGCCCGAGGACCTCGACCGTGCCAGGCACTACATCGACTTGCTGGATCTGCTCGCCCAGAAGACTCAGGGGCGGCTCGATGCGGAGGAACAGGCGATCCTCGAAGACATCCTCTATCGGCTGAAGATGAGATACGTCCAGAAGCGGGGCTAGCTTGTCTTCCGGTCGTCCAGGCTACGTACGCTGCGAGCCCGAGCGCGACGGTGCTCGAGGAGTCCTGGCATGGCCAACCTCGCCGAACTCCATGCTCGTGTGGCATTCGCTTGCCGACCAGACAGCCCGAACTCCTCCACAGGATGTGAGCCTTGAGCGCAGTTTCTGACACCCGTCGCCTGCCTGCGATCCGAGAGAGGCCTCGGAGTCCCGCATGGGTGCGTGTACTCGCTCTGGCCCTCGTCTTCGTCTCGAGCGGCTACGTTCAGCCCGCAGCCGCCCAGCCCGTCGACGACGGCTTCAATCTCAGTCCTTCGGTGCTCGAGTCACTTGCGCGTCTCCAAGACCAGTGGCTGCTCTGGAACTCGGCTTTCCTGCAGTCGGATCAGGAACGCGCTGACGCCATGGTGTCGGAGATGATCGGTTCGGCCCGCGAGCTGGGACAAGATCGTCTGCCCGAGCTGGCTCTTGCGAGCCTCGTGCGCGGAGTGGAGGCAGCACGACAAGGAGACGTCGAGCGGGCCGACTGGGCGCTCGAGGCGGCAGACCGTCTGGATCCGGGCCGACCCGAGCGGGACTTCGCGCGCGCCAAGGTGGCGCGTGCCTCCGGCTCGTACCTCTCCGCCTGGACGCTCGAGCTTCGGGGCTTGTTTCGCGCGCTCATCACCAGCTCAGGCCGGGCTTCGCTGCTCTTGAACCTCGTCTTCTGGTTGGGGCTCTCGCTGGTCGTTACGAGTGGGGTTTTTGTCGGCCTCGAGATGGCGACCAAAGGTCCGTTTCTGGTCCGCGACCTGCGCGGAACGATCGGTTCTCTGCTCCCGAGCTGGGTATCTTTCGCGTTCGCGATCGTCTTTCTGATGTGGCCATTCGTGCTGCCCAACGGTTGGATCTGGGGGGCGCTGTTCTGGGCCGTGCTGCTCTGGGGGTACGGCTCACACTCCGAGAGGCGCGTGTTGATCATGTGCGTCGTCGTCTTGACTCTGTTGCCGACCGGTTTGGTCTGGCTCCAGTGGGGAATCGGGCGACAGTACACGGATCTGGAAGAGGTCCTGGAGCGGGTCCGCCATCGTGAGCTCTATGGGCAGATCTTCGATGATCTCGGGCGGCTTGGCTCGACGCTCTCCGATGATCCGGCGGCTCGCCAGCTCATCGGAGACGTGCACGTGGCCCTGGGGCAAGATGACTTCGCTCGTCCCAACTACACCTTCGTGACCGAAGCCGAGCTGGGCAACGGTGCTGCTCTCAACAACCTGGGCGTCTACCACTTCTTTCGTCGCGAGCACATCACGGCCATCGAGTTTCTCAAGCAGGCCTACGACGCGTCGCCCAACGACGCAGAGGTCGGAGCGGCAGCGTCGTTCAACCTGTCTCAGACCTACAGCGACCTCCTCGAGTTCGGCAACCACGGGACGTACCTGATGCAGGCTCGGTCGTTGGCGCCGCGTCGCGCCTCGGAGTGGATCGATCGCGGCGAATCGGCAGTGACCCTCGAAGGCGGCTACAGGAGAGTGTCCGAGATCAGACGACAGCTGCGCGAGCAGCTCGATGGGCCGGAGCTCGCAGATCTGGCGCAGCCGCTGGGGGCTTGTCTCTTGGCGATCGCGCTCGCGCCTCTCGTGCGTTGGCTGAGGGCCGGTACGAGCGGTGGTTGGTCACCAACTACGAATGGCGACGAGACGGCTCTCGAGAGATGGGGGCGTCGCCTGATACCGGGCGTTCTGTCGACGGAGGCGGGTGACGGGCTCAGGGCATTCTTGGCGGTGCTCGTGCCGATGGCTCTTCTGTTGCTGCCGGTGGCCGGGGTCCTCGCCAATCGGCCGCCCTGGGCACTGGAGCCGGCGGGCTCCTGGTCGCTGGTCGTCGGGGTGGGTGGCTTCCTGTTGTACTACGCCATTCGGTGGTGGCGATCATGACCGGCTCGGACTTCCAGGGCGCGGCCCTCTCCTGGGAGGGCACCATCGAGTCGGGTGGTCTCATGCCGACGTTGCGCTGCATTTCTGGCCTCGAGCTCGGCGGTCTCCTCGCGGTGCAGGGTGAGCACGACCTGGTTTCGATCACCTTCCGGCGCGGTCGAGTCGTCGCGGCTGACGCCATGAATCGTTCGGCTGAGGAGGCCTTGAGCGAGGTGCTCGCGAACCAGGGTCTCCTGAGCCCGGCAGAGTTCTCTGAGGCGGTCGAATCGGAGCTGGCAACAGGCCAGTTGGCCTCGGAGGTGATCCTCTCCAAAGGCCTCGTACCGAAGGAGCAGCTCCTCGATGCGGTGCGACACCAGATCTATCGCCAGACGTCGCAGCTGCTCCGCTGGAGCTCCGGCGACCTGCAGTGGACCAACGGTGCCGAGAGCCCTTCGCAAGACGGTGTCGAGCCACTATCGGTAGGCGAGCTGCTCTTGAGGGCCACCGAGGAGATGGGTGGTGAAGGGCCTCTGGGCGGCGCACCTCCTGAGCTGACCAGCGTCTTCGAAGCCGGTTCCAGGAGTCTCGGCGAACCCAAGCAGCTGGGGATTGACGGGGTTCATCACGACCATGGCGGTGATGATCTCTGGCTGACTCCCATCGAGTACCAGCTGCTCGAGCTGACCGACGGCAAACAGTCGGCAGCTGAAGTGGCAGCCGCGATCGACTGTGACCCGATGGAAGCGCGGTATGCGCTCCAGCACCTTCTCGAAGTTGGTCTGCTCGAACCGGCCTACAAGATCGATGAGCTGGACAGCCTCTCGCTCGATGAAGGGCCAGGATTGGCCGTCGAGCAGCAGCATTCGGTTGATGCTGCACCGCTCGAGCGGTCGCAGCTCGACCTCGACGAGGATCTCTTCGCCGGTGAGCAAGCCGCCGCAGCTCCGGAGCCCATCTATTCGCCGAGCTTGCTGGACGATTCGCTGGAATCGACCGCGCCCGCGAGGCCGGCTTCGCGTCGCCCGGATTCGGTCCTCAACGTGGCGACGCTGTGGACAGTCAGGGCGCTGGGTATCGGCCTGGTGGCCTTGCTGTTGATGCAGCTGAGTCTGAGATCCGAGCGTAACGGCCTCCTCTTTCCGTTCCCCTGGCAGGACGGTCATCGGGACCGCATCGAACGAACGCAGTGGTTGTCGACTGTCGAGCGCATCGATCGAGCGCTGCGCTCCTACCATCTCCTCTACGGCCGGTTCCCAGACGATCTGGAGATCCTGGTCGATCTGGAGCTCCTGGACGGAGTCGATCTCTACGATCCGCGAGGCCGCTGGCTGTCCTTCAGTCGAGAGGAGACTCGCTACGTGCTTCATCCGGTCGAAGGTGAGGAAGCCGTGGTGGAGTGGCAGGTCGAAGGAGACGTCGTGACCGACTTTCTGCTCAATCCGCGCTACGTGGATCTCGAGTCGCTGGCGAACAGCTCACCGGTTCGACTCCTCAACTAGCTCCCCGGCCTCGGCCCTTCGCTGGAGCTCGCGGACGGGACGGTCGCGCTGCCCCTCTGACCGCGCCCGAGCCTTGGCAGCCTTGGCCGTGCTGCCGCGCTGTCACCTTTTCGCGCCACCGCGTCGAGAACCAGCTGGTGTCCTCTGGGTCCTTGCGATGAGGTCGGCAATTGAGATAGCGAGCATCTCGAAAGGGGGCGAGCGAGACGTCGTGCCTTCCTTTCGGAGCAGCGGGAATATATCTTAGTGTATCGTTGTAATATTCTGTGTATGCGCCACTTGACTGGCGAGCACTGAGGTTCTAGTCTGTGTGGTGTGCCGGCTTTGCGGTGAGACCAGATCCTCCTGAGAACCTGGTCCTACAGAGCCCTATAGAGCCGGAGCCAAGTCGGTCGGCCTCAGGACCCGCGGGTGCGTAGCCCTCAGCTCGATCGAGTGCCGGGCGGTTGCGGAGGGCAGAGCGGTTGCGAGAAGCCGCGTTCCAGGCAAATCACCCACGGGTTCCTCCCGAGGCCCGGCAGCGGATTCGAAGGAGCGATTCAAAGACGACTCCGTCGCCGACGACACCTCCCGATAATGAACCCCCGATAACGACCCCTCCCGATAACGACAGTTTCTCGATAAGGACAATTCTCTCGAGAAGGAGATGGCAGATATGAGCAAGATCATCGGAATCGATCTCGGTACGACCAACAGCGTCGTAGCAGTCATGGAAGGCAGCGAAGCCAAGGTCCTTCCCAATGCCGAAGGCAATCGGACGACGCCGTCGGTGGTTGGTTTTTCGAAGAGCGGTGAGCGCCTCGTCGGTCAGGTCGCCAAGCGGCAGGCCGTGACCAACCCGGAGAACACCGTCTTCTCCATCAAACGATTCATGGGGCGTCGCTTCGACGAGATCACCGACGAGCTGAAGATGGTGCCCTACAAAGTCGAGCAATCCGGCGACAACATCGTCGTGAAGTCTTCGGACAAGACCTACAGTCCGCCCGAGATCTCGGCGATGATCCTCCAGAAGCTCAAGCAGGCGGCTGAGGACTATCTCGGAACCACGGTCAGCAAGGCGGTCATCACCGTGCCCGCCTACTTCAACGACGCCCAGCGTCAGGCGACCCGTGATGCGGGCAAGATCGCCGGACTCGAAGTGTCGCGCCTGGTCAACGAGCCGACCGCCGCCGCTCTCGCCTATGGCCTCGACAAGGAAGGCGATCGCACGATTGCGGTCTACGACTTTGGCGGCGGCACCTTCGACATCTCGATTCTGGAGATGAGTGACGGAGTCGTCGAAGTCAAGTCGACCAATGGAGATACGCATCTCGGTGGCGACAACATCGACCAGCGGATCATCGATTGGCTGTTGGAGGAGTTCAAGAAGGATCAGGGGATCGATCTGAGTGCTGATGCCATGGCGATGCAGCGTCTCAAGGAGGCCGCAGAGAAGGCCAAGATCGAGCTGTCGAGTGCGCAGGAGACCGAGATCAATCTGCCGTTCGTCACGGCGGACGCCAGCGGTCCCAAGCACCTCAACCTGAGCCTGTCGCGCTCGAAGCTGGAGCAGCTCGTCGCTGATCTGGTCGAGCGTTCCCTCATCCCGTGTCAGCAGGCGATCAAGGATGCTGGCCTCGAGGCTTCGGACATCGCCGAGGTTGTTCTGGTCGGTGGGCAGACCCGCATGCCGGCCATTCAGCAGGCGGTCGAGGAATTCTTCGGCAAAGAACCTCACAAGGGCGTGAATCCGGATGAGGTCGTCGCGATCGGTGCGGCGATTCAGGGTGGTGTCCTCTCAGGCGACGTCAAAGACGTGCTCCTCTTGGACGTCACGCCGCTGTCGCTCGGCATCGAGACCCTCGGTGGTGTCTTCACGAAGCTG
The DNA here is from genome assembly GCA_028285365.1 of Thermoanaerobaculia bacterium. Taxonomy (GTDB): domain Bacteria; phylum Acidobacteriota; class Thermoanaerobaculia; order Multivoradales; family Multivoraceae; genus JANQPS01. The sequence continues at coordinate 8,186 of JANQPS010000885.1, forward strand.
ATCGACCGCAACACCACCATCCCGACGCGCAAGAGTGAGACCTTCTCGACCGCCGCTGACTCGCAGACTTCGGTCGAGGTCCACGTTCTCCAGGGTGAGCGCGAGATGGCCGGTGACAACCGAACGCTGGGTCGCTTTCATCTCGTCGGAATTCCGCCGGCGCCACGTGGCGTGCCGCAGATCGAGGTCGCCTTCGACATCGATGCCAACGGCATCGTCAATGTATCGGCCAAAGACCTCGGCACGGGCAAGGAGCAGAAGATCACCATCTCGGGCTCTGGCGGGCTCAACGACGACGACATCGAGAGGATGGTCGAAGACGCAAAGGCCCACGGTGAGGAGGACAAGAAGAAGCGGGAGCAGATCGAGACCCGCAACTCCCTGGACTCACTCATCTACTCCACCGAGAAGGTGTTCGAAGAACACAAGGAGAAGCTCTCCGACGAAGACAGCACTGAGGTCTCGGCTGCTCTAGAAGAGGGCAGGAAGGTCTTGGAGGGTGACGACGCTGACGCCATGAAGAAGGCTGTAGAGCGCATCACCCAGGCTTCTCACAAGATGGCTTCTCACATGTACGAAAGCAGTGCCGGACCGACCCCCGGCGCCGATGCGCCCTCCTCGGACGCCGGCTCCGCTGGCTCCTCCTCTGAGGACGAGGGTGTGATCGATGCGGAGTACGTGGACGTCGAAGAGTCGAAAGACTGATTCGATCCGCGCCAGGGCGAGCCTCGTGCCCTCCCTGGCGCTTCGTCGATCCACGGGGTCCTCGGCTGTACTCGCGCCGCGAGGCAGTCCGGCTCTCGGCCGCTCGTCCTGTTAGCCTTGGGATGATCGTCGAAGAGTCTCAGAACGAAGGACCTGGGACTCTTTTTCAGGTCCGCCCGGCGGATTCCAGAAGGTCCAATCGGAGTCGGCAATGACTGACCGAAAGCGTAGAGAACGCACCCACGTGATGATCAGCGTGGTCGCGGAGCAATACGACATTCATCCTCAGACCCTTCGCCTGTACGAGCGCGAGGGCTTGCTCGAGCCGACGCGCAGCTCCGGCAACACCCGTCTCTATGATCGCGAGAGTCTCGATCGTCTCGAGGCCATCTTGACGCTCACCCGGGACATGGGCGTGAATCTGGCAGGTGTCGACGTCATTCTGCGCCTTCGCCAGCAGCTGGAGACCCTGCGCCAGGAGCGAGATCGTCTCCACGAACTGGTCGAGCAGCTGAATCGCGATCGCCAGGCCGGAGTCCGTCGCAGGCATGCGCTGGTGCCGGTCGAGGCGTCACAGCTCGTCAAACGCGACTGACGACGGTGGGGCCGGGCTCGGTTCCTGATCGCAGCTCGATTCGTCTCCTTGACGTATCGCACGCAGGACGTGGACCGTGAGGTGCTGCCCCGAGTCGCGTTCGCGAGCCACTTGGAGTAGCCTGTCGAGATGTCGGACGACGGCTCTTGCACGAAGTGCCGCGGGCGCGGTTGGATCGTCAGCCTCGACGCTGGCTCGGCCGGGTCGGCTCGGCGTTGTGACTGCCGATTGAAGGTCCGCCGGCGAGGACTGGAGCAGTCTGCGGAGATACCCGAGCGCTACGGTGACTGCTCGCTGGACAACTTTCAGGTGGCTGGCCCGGGAGCCGTCGGCTATCAACTGCAGCGTGCCTTGAGTCACTGCCGGCGTTACGTCGACGACTTCTGGACGGAGTCGGGACGCCCGTGTGAGAGTGGGCTCATGTTCGTCGGTCCTCCCGGGGTGGGCAAGACTCACCTGGCGGTCGCGGTGCTGCGAGAGCTCACCAAGCGGTACGGCGTGAGCGGCCGCTTCCTCGATTTCGTTTCGCTGATCGATGAGATCCAGGGGACGTTCGATCCGCTGAATCCGGGTTCCAAGAAGCGAATCCTCGATCCCATTCGCACGATCGACGTGCTGATCCTGGACGACCTCGGCGCCCAGAAGCCGACGCCATTCGTCAGCGACATCTTGTATCTGATCATCAACACGAGGTACTCGCAGCGTCTCCCAACGCTCTTTACGACCAACTTCAGCTTCGCGGCGAGTGACGAACATGGTGGTCGTGACGAGGCCGAACCGTCGCTCGATCGAGGACGCGATCCAGATCCGCCGGAGATCTACGAGCCCGACAAGCTCTCGAGCCGCGTGCCTCAGAGGCTGCTGAGCCGTCTCTACGAGATGGCCAAGCCTGTGGAGCTCGACGCGGTGAGCGACTATCGGCGCGAGATCAGGATGCATCAGCTTCGCGCTCAGAGCCTTCACTGACCGCACTGGCCGTCCGATGAACGCGTCGACGAGAGGGACAGAGATCGCTTACAAGGGGCGGGTCGTGACGTGGCGCCGAGCTCCGCGCCTCGGGGCGGGGGTCGGGATGATCCTGCTCGCGACCGTAG
>JANQPS010000898.1 GCA_028285365.1 Thermoanaerobaculia bacterium
GTTCTCTGGCAACGGCACCACGAGCACCGTGATGACCATCGCTCAGGGAACCGGCAGCTTGACCCAACCCGATGTCACCACGGCCGGAGACGACTGCGCGGTCGTGTGGCAACAGCAGGGCGGCTCCGGGGGCAGCGCCATCATCGGCACGACGGTGAGCGACTGTAGCGGCTCCAGCGGACCAGCCACGCGCCTGGACGACGCTGAGAGCACCAGCGGCGAGCGAGCGCCTGCCGTGGTGGCCGACGCTTCGGGACAGGTGACCACGGTCTTCGAAGTCGACGACCGCAACGAAGGAGACGGCGGCATCGTCTCATCCGTCAGCGGCGGGGCGGCGCCAGGTCCCTGCGTCCAGGATGACCAGACGCTGTGCCTCAACGGCGGCCGCTTCGAGGCCCGCACGAGCTGGCAGACGGCGACCGGCGCAACGGGCGACGGCAACCAGAGCACTCTGACCGCCGACACGGGGACGTTCTGGTTCTTCGATGCAGCCAACGTCGAAGTGGTCGTCAAGGTCCTCGACGCGTGCTCGTTCGCCGGCAGCTTCTGGGTCTTTGCGGCAGGTCTCACCGACGTAGGTGTCGAGCTCACCGTGCGCGACACCGTGACCGGCGAGATCAAGAGATACGACAACGCAACGGGCAACCTCTTCCAGCCGGTCACGGACACCAGTGCGTTTACGGCCTGCGCGGACTCTCCCCAACTCGATCCGACATTCGTCGGAATCGAGCGAGAGTCACTCGAGCGCGACCACTTTGCGTCGATCGCGCAGGTCGAGCTCGGCGGCGGCACCTGTGTGGCCGGAGACGAGCGCCTGTGCCTCAATCGATCGCGCTTCGCGGTCGACGTCCAGTGGCAGAGTGCCGGCGGTGACGCGGGCACGGGGCGAGCAGTCCCTCTGACCGACGACACCGGCTACCTGTGGTTCTTCGACGCGGCCAACGTCGAGGTCGTCATCAAGGTGCTCGACGCCTGTGGCTTTGCCAACAGCTTCTGGGTCTTCGTTGCTGGACTCACCGACCTCGGGGTCCAGCTGACCGTGACGGACACCCAGACCGGCGAGACCAGGAGCTATCGCAACGAGGTCGGCGTGCCGTTCGTGCCAGTAGCCGATACTTCGGCCTTCACCACCTGCTGAGGCCAGAGTTGCCGAGGCAAGACCCACAGGCCAGCACCATGACCCCAACCAAGCTGTCGATCACGATCGGGGCTTCCAGCCACGCGAGTCTTCACCCCCCGCTCCCAGAGCACTCGAGGACCCGCCTTCGAAGGGCGCTCTTCCCCGTCGCCCTATCACTGCTGGCCGCCCTTCCGGGAGCGGCCTTCGCCCAGAGCCTCGATCATGCCCTGGAGCTCATCGAGTCTCCGCGGACGATTGACGGGCGCGGCGCGGGCTACGGTGAAGACGCAGAGGCGCATGCGGCTCTGCATCTGGCGGAGCTGATGGAAGCGACAGGGACACCAGCCATCAGCGTGGCGATCTGGAGCGGCGAGACCATCGCCGCCAGGGCCTGGGGCACTGCTGAAATGGCGACCGGAGACCCGGCCACCACCGACACGTTGTTCCAGGCTGCCTCCATCTCCAAGCCGGTTTTTGCCATGGCGGTGCTTCGGCTCGTCGAGCTCGGGTATCTGACTCTCGATGGCCCTATCAACAGCTGGCTTTCGAGCTGGGAGGTCCCCGAGGGAGCCCAAACCGACGACGAGGCGGTGACCGCTCGCAGGCTGCTGAGCCACAGTGCCGGCACCACCATTCACGGCTTCCCCGGCTACAGTCCCACAGCAACACTTCCGACTGTTCCTCAGGTGCTTTCCGGAGCCGAGCCGGCCAACACGGGCCCCGTGCTGGTCGACACTCTGCCCGGCACTCTGGAGCGCTATTCGGGGGGTGGCACGACGCTGATGCAGCTGGCGGTCGCCGATCTCACGGGGCAAGCAACCTCAGACGTTCTCGACGAGCTCGTTCTCGAACCCGCAGGCGCTACCTCGAGCGGCTACCTTCAGCCCCTGCCGGAACGTTGGCACGCCCGCGCGGCACGCGCACACATTTCCCGCGAGCGCCGTGATGACCCATGGCACGTCTACCCAGAGCTCGCGGCTGCTGGGCTCTGGACCACGCCGAGCGATCTGGCACGCATCGCCATCGACGTACAGAAATCCATCGCAGGCGATCTGGATCGCATCCTGGCTCCACGAACCGCTCGCCTCGCCACGCTTCCGGTCGGGCCGGGCTCGTTCGGAATCGGCTGGAACACTCAGGATCGCGCCGCCGCGAGCGCTCCACAGGACGCACCTCTCTGGTACTTCAGCCACAGCGGAGGGAACTGGGGATTTCGCAGCAACCTCCTCGCGAAGAGGAACGGAGGCTACGGCTACGTCGCCATGATCAACGGCGGTGACTTCGCCATCATCATCGAAATCCAGAAGCGACTCGCGCAGGCTCTCCGTTGGGAAGGAGACTTCATGAGGGCGCCACGCAACTGGCCCCAGTAGGTTCGGTCAGCTGTAGCGTCAGTCAGCTCTAGCGTCAGTCAGCGCCCTCCAACAGGCCGAACATGCGCGTGACCTCGAGTCGACGCACGGCCGGGTTGCCTACCTGGAAAGCGGCGTACTGGTCGTACTCGCTCATCTCGAGCTCGGCAAGCGCCTCTTCGAGGCTTCGACCAGCGCCGTGTAGGGCCTCGACCCTGCTCCAGTAAGTGCGGAGATACTCCTGCGCCGTCTCGATCTGGGCCTTGTCTCGAATCAACGGACCGTGACCACCGACGATGATGTCGAGGTCGAGCGCCTTGAGACGCTCGAGCGTATCGGGCATCTCGTTGGCGTAGCCGTCGCCGAGATAGGGCGCGCCCGCGTAAAAGAGGTCGCCGGTAAAGACGATCTTCTCGGCCGGGAGATAGACCACGACGTCGCCACCGGTATGTCCGCGTCCCAGGTGCAGCAGTTGAACCTCACGACCACCCCGATGCAGGGTCATCTTGTCGGTCAAGGTGACGTTGGGTGGCGTGGGCACCACTTGCCCCAGGGCGCGGACGTGGCGCTCCATCATGGCCAGCTGGCCTTCCAGGCGGGTGCGCGCCTCGGCATCTTCTTCGGTCTCGAGTCTCTGGCGTATCTGATCGACGAGCTGCTGCTGAACCTGCGGAGACCCGATGACCGAGTAGGTCGACTCTTCGAGGACGTTGCGCTGCATGCGAAAGCGCGTGTACTCGTGTCCGATGATGTCGACGTCGGCGGAGAACGACTGGTTGCCGTGGGCATGATCGAAGTGAAAGTGGGTGTTGACAAGGTAGCGAACGGGCTTGTCGGTGAGGCGTGCTACCGAATCGATGAGCGACTGTCCCGAGTCCGCCGTAATGTGAGAGTCGACGACTAGCACGTGGTCGTCGTTGACGATCACCATCGCGTTGCTCGTGAGGTTGACCGCGCCCGTACCGGTGGACGGCGCAAAGTAGACGCCCGGAGCAATCTCCTCGAACACGTGGGTCGCCGAGCGCAACGCCCCACCGTCGATCGTCTCGAGAGGCTCGTGGCTCTCGCCCGGAGCCACTGCGTCGTCGGCATCTGATTGCGGCTGCGGCGCACAGGCCCAGAAAAGGCTAGCCAACAGAGTTGCGAGTTTGGGTCCAGCCAAGCTGTATTTCTGCATCAGGCTGTATTTCTGCATCAGCTCGTCTCCTCTACGCTCCAACGGCCCTCACAGCCGTCTCGACCGGCGCCGCACCAACGCTCGGTGAGACTCAGCGTCCCGCGGGAGCCACGTCTTCCATGAACCGATCGAGCACCTCGATCTGCTGCTCTTTGCTACCCAGGTTGAACGCGGGAACGATCAGCTCATCGACACCAGCGTCGCGGTACGCGGCTACGATGTCTCGGTGTTCGCTCACCGTACCGATGTTCGCGGGCATGGGAGCGCCCCGCTCGCGAATCTGCTTGAGCGAAGCCTCGTCGTCGCCCAGGAAGAGGAGCGCCACCGCCGAGCGTTCGACTGCAGACGGATCCCGGCCCACATCCTCGCAGTGCCGGTCGAGGATCCCCATCTTGTGCACGAGAGTGTCGACGTCTCCCCAGACGTTCCACTCGTCGGCCCACTTGGCGGTGATCTTGAGCGTGACCTTCTCGCCGCCCCCGCCGATCATGAGCGGCAGCGGATCCTGAAGCGGCTTCGGCTCACAGGGAGCGTCGACGAGCTTGTAGTAGCGACCGTCAAAGCTGGCACGCTCCTCCGCGTACAGCAACTTGATGACCTGACAGGCTTCGTCGAGACGGGCGAGTCGCTCAGCGACGGTGTAGAACGGGAGATCGTAAGCAATGTGCTCGTTCTCCTGCCAACCAGCACCAAGCCCCAGCACCAGCCGTCCGCCGCTGATGTGGTCCACGGTAGCCGCCATGTTCGCCAGGACTGCGGGATGGCGGTAGGTATTGCCCGTGACCAACGGCCCAAGCCTCAGTCGTGGAACGGCTGCCGCTAGTGCCGCGATCGTGGTCCAGGCCTCCGACCAGGGCTGAGACAAGTCCCCGAAGCTCGGCATGAAGTGATCCGCGTACCAGACACCGTCCCAGCCCGTGCGCTCGACATGCTGCGCGAGCTCGAGCACGTCGGTATACGACGCCTGTGGTGCAGGCCAGAAGCTGAATCGCATCGAATTGTCTCCTCGAGTGGTAGGAGACAGTCTGTCACGTCCGGTGATCACCGTGGCCAAAGCGAGCGCGAGGATTCGCACCATCACTCGCTGCGGAGCGCTGCATCCCCATAGAATCAACAGGACGGAAGAACCGACGAATCACGACTCGTCAGCCGGCATATGGTGATTTGCCGGTGCTCACAACTCGACCCCGATCTCGCTCTCGAATCGAGGATGCCCAGATGACTACTCCCCAGCGCTCGCGAACTCCCGAGCAGACTCAAGAGCAACTCAGCGCTCCCCTGCGCTTCGTCACCGCCGCGTCTCTCTTCGACGGTCACGACGCCGCGATCAACATCATGCGGCGACTCATCCAGGAGCGCGGCGTCGAGGTCATCCACCTGGGGCACAACCGCGGGGTCGAGGAGATCGTGCGCGCGGCGATTCAGGAGGATGCCGATGGTATTGCGGTGAGCTCGTATCAGGGCGGACATACGGAGTTTTTCCGCTACATGGTCGACCTGCTCGCCGAGAACGGAGCCTCTCACGTGCGCGTCTTCGGAGGTGGCGGAGGCACGATCACCCCGAACGAGATCGCCGACCTCGAAGCTTACGGAGTCGAGCGCATCTACCATCCCGATGACGGGCTCGAGATGGGTCTCGGAGCGATGATCGACGACCTCGTGACTCGGACGCAGAAGAGGCGCGAGCAGAGACGAGATGATGCGCCCGCCGTCGACCTCGACCCGGAGACTCCGATCGGTCCCGAGGACGTGCTGGCCATCGCAACTCAGCTCAGCGCTCTCGAAAGTGGGATCGCCGAACCCGAGCTCGAGCAGCTTCGAAGGACCTGGCAACTGCGTGCCGGCACCGTTCCAGTCCTGGGCATCACCGGCACAGGTGGGGCCGGCAAGAGCAGTGTCGTCGACGAGTTGCTCAACCGCTTTCTCCACGGTCTCGAGAACGAGGTCAAAGTGGCCGTCCTCGGTGTCGATCCCACCCGCCGGCGCACGGGCGGCGCGCTCCTCGGGGACCGCATCCGCATGAACTCGCTCCGCGATCCACGGATCTACATGCGCTCGATGGCAACACGCCGACAGCATCTCGCGACGAGCGAGATCCTCGGCGACTCGATCGCCTTCCTCAAGTCGGTCGGCTTCGACCTGATCATCGTCGAGACTGCGGGAATCGGGCAGAGCGACTCCGAGATCGTCGACCTCGTCGACCTCTCGGTCTACGTCATGACCGCCGAGTACGGCGCTGCCAGCCAGCTCGAGAAGATCGACATGCTGGACCTGGCCGACATGATCATCCTCAACAAGTACGACAAGGGCGGCACTGCCGACGCCCTGCGTGACGTGCGCAAGCAGTGGCGACGCAACCGCAACGCCTTCGACGTCTCGGATGATCAGGTTCCGGTCTACCCGACCGTGGCCAGCCACTTTCACGATCCAGGACTCAACTGGGCATTCGTCAATCTCTGCGAGCGACTGAGCTCCGCGCTGGACCTACCCGGTGGGAGCCTCAGCCCGACGGTCGACACGACACTCCGCGAGCCCGGCGCTCGCGCTCTCATTCCGGAGTCGCGCGTGCGCTACCTCAGCGAGATCGTCACCAGCGGTCGGGAAACCCGTCGCCTGGCCGAAAGTGATGCCGAGACCGCCAGTCGTCTCCAAACCGCGTACCAGGCTCTCGAAGCGCTCGAAGACCCTGAGCTTCCCGAGCCTCTCACCCCCTACGGCCCGCAGGCTCTCGAGAGCTCGGGCGACGCCTCGCTCGCGAAGCTACGCTCGCGCTATCAGAGCGCGCTCGAGTCCTTGAGCAGCGAGTCGATCTCCCTTCTCAAGCAGTGGCCAGAACGCAGGGCGGCCGCAGAATCGGAAGTCACCTCCTACAAGGTCCGGGGACGCGACGTGGAAGTGTCGAACCGCTACGAGACGCTGAGCCACCTCCAGGTGCCCAAGCTCTCGCCACCGCGTTACCGCGACTGGGGTGACGTGCTGTCGTTCCTCCACAACGAGAACCTGCCCGGCGGCTACCCCTACACCGCTGGCGTCTATCCGTTCCGGCGGACCAACGAAGACCCGACGCGCATGTTTGCAGGCGAAGGGATGCCGGAGCGCACGAACCGTCGGTTCCACTACGTCTCTGAAGGGCAACCGGCGGTGCGCCTGTCCACCGCCTTCGACTCGGTCACGCTCTACGGCGCAGACCCTGCGGTGCGCCCCGACATCTACGGCAAGGTCGGCAACTCGGGGGTCTCGATCGCGACGCTCGACGACATGAAGCGTCTCTACTCCGGATTCGACCTGTGCTCTCCTGCCACCTCAGTCTCCATGACCATCAACGGGCCGGCCCCGACGATCCTGGCGATGTTCATGAACACGGCGATCGACCAGCAGGTCGAGAAGCATCTCAAAGAGACTGGCCGCATGGAGGACGCCAGGAGCCAGATCGACGCAAGCCTGGCTTCTGCTGACACACCTGCCTATCGAGGCGATTTGCCTCGCACCAACGACGGACTCGGTCTCGGGCTTCTCGGAGCCACAGGGCGAGACGTAGTCGAGCCGGAGGTCTACGAGCGCATCAAGAAGGAGACTCTCTCAGTCGTGCGCGGCACGGTCCAGGCCGACATCCTCAAGGAAGACCAGGCCCAGAACACGTGCATCTTCTCCACCCAGTTCGCCATGCGCATGATGGGCGACATCCAGCAGTACTTCATCGACCACGGAGTCCGGAACTACTACAGCGTCTCGATCAGCGGCTACCACATCGCAGAAGCCGGCGCGAACCCGATCAGTCAGCTCGCGTTCACCCTGGCGAACGGCTTCACCATCGTCGAGTACTACCTCGCCCGCGGCATGGCGATCGACGACTTCGCCCCGAACCTGAGCTTCTTCTTCTCGAACGGCATGGACCCGGAGTACGCCGTCATCGGCCGCGTCGCACGCCGCATCTGGGCACGGGCCATGCGCGAGCGTTACGGCGCCTCGTCACGTAGTCAGATGCTCAAGTACCACATCCAGACTTCCGGGCGGTCTCTGCACGCGCAGGAGATCCAGTTCAACGACATTCGCACCACGCTCCAGGCGCTCTATGCGGTGTTCGACCGCTGCAACAGCCTCCACACGAACGCCTACGACGAGGCCATCACGACGCCGACGGAAGAGTCCGTGCGCCGCGCGCTTGCCATCCAGCTGATCCTCAACAAGGAGCTTGGGCTCAACAAGAGCGAAAACCCGCTCCAAGGGTCGTTTGTCATTCAAGAACTCACCGACCTGGTCGAGGAGGCCGTCTACCTCGAGTTCGAGCGCATCTCTCAGCGCGGCGGCGTTCTCGGCGCCATGGACACCATGTACCAGCGCGGCAAGATCCAGGACGAGAGCATGGAATACGAAGCCAAGAAGCACGACGGTTCGCTGCCGATCGTGGGTGTCAACACGTTCCTCAAGGACGACGAAGGTCACCGCACGCCAGTCGACATCGAGCTCATTCGCTCGGGCGACGACGAGAAGCAAGCTCAGATCGACGGGTTGGCAGCGTTTCACGCGCGGCACGCCAGCGAGAGTCAGTCCGCCCTCGAGAGCCTCCAGAACGTCGCCCGATCGGAAGGCAATACCTTCGACGAGCTGATGAGCACCGTGGGTCGCTGCTCGCTGGGCCAGATTTCCGAAGCGCTCTACGCCGTGGGTGGTGAGTACCGGCGCAACATGTAGCCCACTCGTCCGGTGGACAGGGACGAGCGGCCTTCACTCGCTGCGACTCCCTCAGCCGACTCCCTGTCGATCGCTCTCAGCCGATCCCTCTCAACCAATCTGCGCCAGCTTCTTGGGCGACGCGTAGAAGTCGTTGCCTTTGTCGTCGATGACGATGAACGCCGGAAAGTCCTCGACTTCGATCTTCCAGACAGCCTCCATGCCGAGCTCTGGATACTCCAGGACCTCGACCTTCTTGATCGAATGATCGGCGAGGCGCGCCGCCGGACCTCCAATCGACCCGAGATAGAAGCCGCCGTACTGCTCACACGCGCGCCGCACCTGAGCCGAACGGTTGCCTTTGGCCAACATGACCATGCTGGCTCCGTGCTCCTGAAAGAGGCTCACGTAGGAGTCCATTCGTCCGGCCGTCGTCGGGCCGAAAGAGCCTGATGGCATGCCTTCCGGTCGTTTGGCCGGTCCGGCGTAGTAGACGGCGTGATCCTTGAGGTACTGCGGCAGCCCGTCACCGGCGTCCAGTCGCTCCTTGAGCTTGGCGTGAGCGATGTCGCGAGCCACCACCAGAGTTCCGGTCAGCGACAGTCGGGTCGCCACCGGATGTTTCGATAGCTCGGCGCGAATCTCGTCCATCGGCCGCGAAAGGTCGACGGGAACGACGGTCTCGGTGGAACCTGTCAGCTCGGTCTCCTCCACCTCCGGCAGGAACTGTGCGGGGTTGGTCTCGAGCTGCTCGATGAAAATGCCGTCGCGCGTGATCTTGCCGAGCACTTGGCGGTCGGCCGAGCAGGAAACGCCGAGCCCGACCGGGCACGAAGCACCGTGGCGAGGCAGTCTGATGACTCTCACGTCGTGAGCGAAGTACTTGCCGCCGAACTGGGCGCCAATGCCCGTCTCCTGACAGAGCTCGAAGACCTTCTCTTCCCACTCGAGGTCGCGAAACGCCCGCGCGTGTTCGTTGCCCTCTGTGGGGAGGGTGTCGAGAGAATGAGTGCTCGCGAGCTTGAGTGTCTTCATGGTGTGCTCGGCGGAGGTGCCGCCGATCACCAGCGCGAGATGGTAGGGCGGACAGGCCGACGTCCCGAGCGACGTGAGGTTGTCTCTCACCCACTGCTCGAGCGAGGCCGGATTCAGCAAGGCTTTCGTCTCCTGGTAGAGAAACATCTTGTTGGCCGAGCCGCCTCCTTTGGCGACAAACAGGAAGTGGTACTCCGAGCCCGTTTCGGCATGCACCTCGATCTGGGCCGGGAGATTTGTTCCGGTGTTCTTCTCCAGGAACATGTCGAGTGGCGCCATCTGGGAGTAACGCAAGTTGCGAGTTGCGTAGGCGTTGAAGACACCCCGACTCAGCGCCTCGGCGTCATCTGTGCCGGTGAACACCAGCTCCCCCTTGTGACCGTGGATGATCGCCGTGCCCGTGTCCTGACAGCCAGGAAGCACGCGCCCCGCCGCGATGTTGGCGTTCTTGAGGAGCTCGAGAGCGACAAAATGGTCGTTGTCGGAGGCTTCCGGGTCGTCGAGAATCTTGCGCAGCTGGCGCAGGTGGCTGGTGCGCAACAGATGAGCCACGTCGTCGAACGCCTGCTCAGCGAGCAGGGTGAGAGCCTGTGGATCGACCACGAGCACGTCACGTCCCTCGAAGGAACTGATCGAGACGTAGTCGGAGGAGAGCTTGCGGTACTGCGTTCCGGGAGGGGCACCGTGGCCATCCCCGAGCTCGAAGAGAGGCTGATAGTGGAATTCGGACATGAGGTGAGAATACCAACGCGCCAGGCCATTTCTGCCGGGAGGGAGAGGAGAAACACGTCATGAGCCAGGTACCGAGCCAGAACTCCATTCCTTCCGCTCCGAACCTCCTGGTCAGGCCCTACGTTCCTGGGGATCACACCAGTCTCTGTGAGCTCTGGCAGCGCGTCTTTCCTGACGATCCGCCCCACAACGCGCCAGAGCTGATGATCGAGAGCAAGCTGGCCATTGCCCCCGATCAACTCCTCGTCGGCTACCTCGACGACGATCTCGTCGCCGCGGTCATCGGCGGCTACGACGGCACCCGGGGGTGGATCTACCACCTCGCGGTCGATCCGAGCCAGAGACGACGCGGCTACGGCGAGCGCATGGTCCGCGAGGCGGAACAGAGGCTCGCCGATGCCGGCTGCACCAAAATCAATCTCCAGGTCAGGAGCGGCAACACGACCGTCATCGGCTTCTACCAGGCCCTCGGCTACGCCATCGAAGAACGAGTCAGCATGGGGCGAAGGCTCTGACCGGCGGGCGCCTGAGGGCTCAATCCGGGTAGTAGAACCAGCCGCGGGCAGGCGTGTACGAGTGCCTGAGTCCCGGATCGAACACCGTCCAGCTCAAGACGTAACCACGGCGCTCGTCGACGACGTAGTTCCACAGAGTCTCCTCAGTCACGACCGATCCAGGATCGTAGTCGTCGAGCACTTCCGGGTAGTCGCCGGTCTCGTCTCTGACCGACTCCACATGCTCGATGAATCGCTCGGACTCAGCCTTGAGCTTCAGGTAGCGCAGGCCCAGCGGCACCTCGTAAGGCACGATCAGCACGACGACGAGGACCGTGAAGGCCAGCGCCGCCCGCTCCTTCTCGTACATCAAGAGGAGCACGGGAACCACGTTGAGGAGCATCAGCATTCGAAGCAGACCGCTCACGACGAGCCCCCTGGTGAAGTAGGCAGACGCCGCGCACACCACCTCGAGTGCCAGCGCGCCACAAAGGCTCCACACCGCCACGGCCCGCCAGTTCACGCGGCCGACAGCACTCGGAGAGGTACTCGTAGGAGCACTCATGGGGTTACTCGAGGGCTCTTCTCCCGAAACGCTCGGAGCTTCGCAAGATCTTTCGAATCGAGCTCGGTCGTGATCTCGATATCCCACCCTCGCACGATCACGGTCGCCGACTCCGCTCCCAGCAAGACGTCGAGATGTCGATCGGTGAGCGTGGCGATGACCCACTCCCCTTCGGTCGTTTCCACCTGATGAGGCGGCAAAGGCTCGACCGCAGTCGACTCCCCGTCAGAGTTGCGAACGACGATCGTGTGACCGTGGATCTTTGGACCCCTGCCCAGGTCGATCATGAGCGCGATGCCAGGACCACCTCCGCGGACGAGGCGAATCACAGCACCTCGCCCGCTCTCGGGATCGCGAGCGCGCACCGCCTTGCTCGAGTTCTGCTTGGCGAGACGGCGATCCCTGAGCTGCCGCCACAGGTCGATCGGGTCGAAGCCGATCTGACTGAGCGACGGCCGAGCCCCACCCGCGAGCAGCAGAGCTCCCGCGACTGCCAGAAGACGTCGACGTGAGAGCTTCGGCAAGCGGGCGCGGTCAGGTCTCAATCAGACGAACTCCTTGCCGTAGCCGCCGTTGAAACTGAACAAGAGCGGCCGCTGTCCACTGCCGCCGTTCGTGCGGAAGTAGGCTGTGTAGAACAGCTCGGCGGTGGCCTGCTCGGCGTCATCGCGAAGAATGATGCTGTCGACCGTGGCCTCGTAGCTGACCTCCTCGCCAGCGATGTCGACCACGTGCTCGGTCGTCCAGTTGGACGGTACCGGTTCCGGCCCAGCGGCTTTTGGCTTGGCCTTCTCGCCTTCTCGCGCAGAAAGAGCTCCGGCCACGAGCCCGATAGTGAGAGTCCAAACAACCTTTCTGCGGAAGTTGGGACAGGACCGGGATTGACTGCAGCGAGGGTGACGCATGGCGAAGCTCCGAGCTCTCGAGGCCGGTCGGCGAGTGTGGTGTCACGCTAGCAGAACCCCTGGACGCCTGATCCGGACTCTTCAGTTGCTGATCCGGCGATCAGATGCGCGGAGTCGTCGTCTCGCCCTTCAGATCCACTCAAATGGACTGAATCCCGGCCGAGACGACGTAGGCTCTGAGAATGGATCCATTGGCGCACACTCTCGTGGGAGCCACCCTCGCTCGGACTCGGCTGCTGGGCAAGGACGTCCCCTACC
>JANQPS010000918.1 GCA_028285365.1 Thermoanaerobaculia bacterium
GAAAACCGATGTACTTGGCGCCAGCCGGAATGACCACCGCCACCGGAACACACGACGACGAGACCGCTAGGTCCCGCAGTCGCGTTCCGACCTCAGGCGACGAATCCGGAAGCAGCCTGACCAGGTCGTTGGCGTCGAGAGCAAAAAGGGCTCCGGCAAACTGTGCGGTGCGTTCATCGAGCGCGGACGCCGCTGCGGCGGAGAGCTCGGAGAGCTCACCGGTCACGCTGGAATCGCAAGGCAACTCGCTCTCGCGCGCGGCAGCGGTGACCTGCACCGCTACCGACCATTCACCGGGCCGACACTCGGGGCAAGCTCCGGCCGGAAGCAGATTCGGGTTGGCCAGGAGACGCGGCCCACTCGGTTCCCGCGACGGCGGCTCGGCAGGTGGATCAGGCGAGGCCGCTGCCACTTCCGGCGCGGGCTCGGTTTCGGCGGCCACCGGCACTGTGGCTTCGCGGGGCAAGGCGGGCTCGGCCGTGTCGGGAGAGACTGGATCGGAAGAGGGCGGATCGGAAGAGGGCGGATCGACTCGTGCGAGCCTGGCGTCCGGAGCGTCTCCCTCGTCAGGCTGCTTCTCATCAGCCCGCTCCTCATCGGCGCCTTGCTGGACAGGCGCAGCGTCGACTTCCGGAGTGGCTGATGCGGTCTCGACCGGGGAAGGCGGCGGCTCGACCACTCTCGCCAGCTGCCCTCGCCGCTGTCGTCGCTCCGCTCGGTCCTGTTCCTTACGAGCCTGCTTGCGTGTTCTCTCCGCATCTCGCCTCGTCGCCTTGGCCGTGCGCCTCCCGCTGGCCGCAGCACTCGTGACCGGCAGGTCCGTGGGCAGGAACACGGCGTTCAGAGGCGCCCAGTTCGTACCTGTTCTCTGCCTCGAACTGAACCCCAGTTCCGGATCCTTGCGTGGATCGAGCCGAAGATAGGCAGTGACCAGCATGAACCCTTCACGTCGCAGATCGACTTGCCATTCACCCGAGGCCAAACCTTCGACCAGGACCCTGCCGTCGCCGTCGGTCTGCACGGCAAAGCCGCCCGACTGCTCTTCCAGACGCATCTCCACGGTGACGCCAGGCACAGGTGAGCCGGCATCGTCCGTCACCGCGATGGCGACACCGCTGTCGCCAGTCCATGCCGCAGGCACTGCCTGCCGCTGCGCGTCCTGATCGGTCGCAGGTTCCTGTGACAGGGTCGGGGACACGGCCATCAAGAGACAGCCGAATAGAAGCCACACAGAGGCCGAGACCGACACGCGCCGGAATGAAGGCCTAGAAGTCAATCGCTCTGCGCGCTCGCCCATCGCCATACTCGTCGATTGGATATCTCTCACGCCCAATGACCAGAGAGGGTCATGCCCTCGCCGGCTTCCTGATCAGTCCGCCCCGGGGATGCTCTTGGACGGGGTGATGTTCTTCTCCACTGGCTGCCTCTCGGCCGCCAGCTCGCTTCGGCTCTTTCTCCAAACCCCCATCATCACCGTGAGGATTCCGAGGATGAGCTCGTCGATCAAAGGCACGAAGTCAGGAATGAACAAATCCAGGAAGAACAAGCCTCCCAGCAGCAGAAACAGATGAGGAAAGCGCAGTCGATCCAGAAAGGGGACGGGCACTTCGGTTGGGTTCTCTGCCATGCAGTCATTGTACCCCGCCGAGCGCCAGGCACGCGACCTCACGATGCTTGCTAGAATTGCGCAAGTAATCGACACCGGGGCCCGGATCGTCACTCGTACAGACTCGCTCGCCCCAGCCACCGATCTTCCGCTGGCCGCGCCGCAGAGGCCAACCGGCGGCAACCTGGTGAACTCACCTGAGGAGGCACCTTCGTGCATTTGCCCACCCATGTCTCGACTTTCGGATCGTCATCAATCCGCCACGTCGTGATCGTCAGTGTCTTGACGGTTCTCGTCCTGGCTCCAACGAGCGCACTGGTCGCGCAGCCCGAGCCGACCGAGCTCACCGAGTTTCAGGTGCGCCATGGCGACATCGTCGCGACAGAGCAGCCCGTGTCGCTGGACTCTCTGAGGGTCCGCAACGGTCCCTCCCCCAACGAGCGCTTCGACAAGGACGGACATCGACGAGAGTTCGGCAACGAGACCATCGATGTCGGTCGGGCTTGGGACAAGCCAGATTTGTTCGGTCCACCAGCCGTCGGTGACGGTCTGGATCTCGACCTCAGCTTCGAAAGCATCGATCTCGCCCGAGTCGCTGTCTTGACCGGTTTCCTCGGAACACCACCCGACACGATGGGTGCGGTGGGCCCGACCCAGTTCTTCACCACTCAGAACAATGCCTACCGAGTCCACGACAAGGCCACCGGCGCACCAGACACCAGCCTCGACGTCATCGACAGCGACTTCTGGGTTCCCGCGGTCGACTCCAACGATTCGGGTGGCGGCGACCCCAGAGTGCGCTTCGACCGAATCAACAACCGCTGGGTCGTCATCGCCTTCACGACCAGCCCGTTGGCCAACAATCGGATCCTGGTCGCGCTTTCTGACGGTCCCACGATTTCGGCCACGACCGTCTGGACGCAGTACTACATCGTTCCGCGAAACACCAACGGCGGGAGCTCGGAGAACGGCTGCTTCGCGGACTACCCGATGCTCGGCGTCGACGTGAACGCCATCTATCTGGGCGCCAACATGTTTCCGCAAACCGGAGGCTGTGGCGGCGGCGGCACCAACACCGCGGTTTTTGTGCTGCCTTTCAACGGACTCCCGGTTGGCGGCGGCGATGCCTCCACAGCGACCACGGCCTTCACGGGCCTGCTGAGCAGCTCCGATCCGATCTGGAGCCCGATGCCGGCAGACAACATGGATCCCAACGCGACGGTTGGTTACATCATCGGTCACCAGTCGACGTCGGACACCATCCTCAAGCTCGGCAAGATC
>JANQPS010000924.1 GCA_028285365.1 Thermoanaerobaculia bacterium
CGACCCTAGAGCGAGCGATCGAGATTGCGGCATCCGCACACGCGGGTCAGCACGACAAGGCGGGAGAGGCCTACATCCTTCATCCCATCAAGGTCATGCTACGGGTGAGCGGTCGCGACGAGCGCATTGCTGCTGTGCTCCACGATGTCGTCGAGGACACGGACTGGACACTGGAACAGCTCGCAGGGGAGGGTTTCTCTCAGTCCGTGCTCGACGCTGTCGAAGCACTGACCAAGCGTCCGGGGGAGTCGCGAATGGAAGCGGCCGCGAGAGCCGCCCTTGTGCCGACTGCCCGAGTGGTCAAGCTCGCAGACAACGCTGAAAACATGGATTTAAGCAGAATCCCCATCCCTACGCCCAAAGACCACGAGCGAATAGCGGAGTACATGAAGGTTCGAGAGCTACTCCTCGCTGCTGAATAGGCCACGACCCAGACGGCTCTGCCACATGGCTGGCACTGAGGACTGCACTGAGGCCCAAGCCCCAGCGACAGTTTCTCAGGTCAAGTCGCGGAACACGAGCCTGGCACCCGAGGAGGCACCTGAGGAGCGACTTCCTCGATGAAGCGCGACGCCACAGTCACGACTTCGGGATCTTTGCTGGCGTAAGAAGCGCCCGAAACCGAGAACTTGTCGACGCCGAGCTCGACCAGTTGTCCAAGGCGGTCGACACAGTGGTCGACGGAAACCACGATGGCGAAGGTGTCGATGAAGTCGTCGGTGAGGACTCTGGCCTGGGAACCGGTGTCTCGCGCGTGATGGTTCATGTCGTAGTTCTCTTGGACCGACTTGAACACCTCCTGCTGACCCACATCAGCGGGGCCGTTCACCTTGCCGTGCATCGCCGAGAAACGGACGAAGAGGCTGGCCGAGCCGCGACCGATCTCGCGGGCACGAGCAGGATTGTCGTGGCAGACGACGTTGACGTATGCACCGAATGCCAGGGAGGCAGGATCGCGCCCCACCTCCTCGGCGGCCCGTTTGGCAGTTTCGATGCCCCACGCCACACGCTCTGGTTGTGCACCCACCGCAAACATGACGCGATCGGCGTGACGGGCGGCTGCTCCGATCACACGCTTGCCGGTTGCGGCGACTTCGACCGGCACGGGCTCGACGGAGCGAGCCCAACGGATTCGACTGCTGCGAGGACGATCTGCAAGGCCGAGAGCGTCCACCGGCGCAGCGACATCCTCGGGTAGTGCCACCTGGTCGAACGGAACGTCTTCGAGACGGCAGTAGGCACACACGCTTTCGAGATACCGCTCGAACCACGCGAGTTTGGCCGGCGAGCGTCCGATGTGCGCAAGTGCCGAGTCCCCACGCCCAATGCCGAGTGTGAATCGGCCGTTCGAGTACGCCTGTACCGTCAATGCCGAGCTCGCAGTCGCTGCAGCGTGGCGGGTGACCACATTGGTCACCGAAGTCTGGACACCCAACTGCACGCTGCCGCTGGCAGCCAGCGTGAGGAAGACGTAGGGGTCAGGAGCCAGATTCTGTGAATCAACCATCCCAATGCCGCTCCAACCTGCGCGTTCGAGGGCACTTGCGGTCTCGGCGACTTTGTCGAGCGGTGTTGCAGGTACGCTGGTCCAGAAAGTGGGGCTCATAGTCATCGTTGGCGGGTGGGCGTGTACTCTGTAGGTGAGCCTACTGGTCCTCCGCGGCCCAACATGGACGCTCACCCAGGGTCGAATCATGAGCCTCTTTCTTTTCTCGAACTCGGTCAAGCGCGACCCCGAAGTCGAGCGCTGGCTCGACGAGCGGACGGACGAGCTCGGCGATATCGCGGCTCGCTGGTTTGGTCTCATGCGTGATTGCGGCGACGACGTGCGCGAATTGCTTCACGACGGCCATCCGACGGCTTGTGTGCTCGATGCGGCGTTTGGCTACGTCGACGTCTTCACATCGCACGTCAACGTCGGCTTCTATCGCGGCTCGGAGCTCGAAGACCCCCGGGGCATGCTGCTCGGGAGTGGCAGGCTCATGCGCCACGTGAAGTTGACACCAGAAACGCCGATCGACGACCAATCTCTGACCGCGCTCATCCAGACGGCGTACGCCGACATGAGAGCGCGCGTTGCCTAGGAACGGGTTCGATGACTGAGATGACTGAGAACTGGAGTGTCGATTCGAGTCGTCTCACCGGCGGCTGTTCGTGCGGCGCGGTCCGCTACCGGATCACGGGCGAGCCGTTCACGGTCCAGGCGTGCCACTGCGGCGACTGCAAGAGGACGACGGGGAGCGCCTTTGTCGTTCACATCGTGATCCTGCGTTCGGATCTCGACCTCATAGGCGAGACCCGCATGGGACTGGGACCGAGCGGAAGCGGGGAGGGATGCGAGCTCCACGCCTGCGTCGAGTGTGGCGTCATCATCTGGGCGCACTACCGCTTCAACACCCTGCCGGTGATCGTCGTGCGCGCCGGCACGCTCGACGATCCGAGCGCCGTGTCTCCTCGAGCTCACATCTTCGTCGGCCAGAAAGCACCTTGGATCGATCTGCCGGAGGACGTCCTGCAGTTTGCGGAAAGTGCAAATCGCGCGCAGACCTGGCCCGAAGAGAGTCAGAAACGGTACGACGCTCTCCTGGCCTCGGCTGAAGGGACCTGAACATGGCCAAGAACGCCACGACGGGATCCGGCACGCTCTCGATTCGCGTTGTAAGTTCCCAGGACGCTGGCACCTTGGTCGCCTCTTTGGTCGCTCTGGTGGGAGGCTTTCGTGACCACCTGGGTGCGAAGACTCCGACCGACTCCGAGCTCGCGAACATCCTTCCCGAGGCACTCGACGACCCGACGATCGAGTTCTGTTGCGCTTGGCTAGGCGACGAGGCCGTGGGTTACACCCAGACCCACTTCACGACGTCCGTCTGGATCCCGGGAATCGAGGCTCGGCTCGACGATCTGTTCGTGACCTCCGCAGCTCGGGGCCAGAAGGCCGGGCGCTCGCTGCTCGATCACGCGATCGACCGGGCTCGTGAACGAGGAGCGAGTCGACTCGTCCTCAACACCAACGAAGGCAACGTCGCGGCACAGTCGCTCTACCGATCCGCCGGGATGGCGCCGGAGGCGCACGAGCTCTACCCGGACGGGCGCGAGATCGTGTGGAGGCTCTCGCTCTAGCCCGACCCTGTGGTCCCCGCTCAGGACGACGATCGCAAGCTCACAGAATCTCCCACTGCGATCCGCCCTGGCTCGACGGTGGAGCCGTAGACGCCGAGACATCCGTCGCGCTCCTGAGCGACCGCGCGCAGGACCGCGGGCTGGCGCTCGCCGGTCTCCGGGTCGATGGTGATCACCAGGCAGCGTCCGTCGCGCTCGTCGACCCTCATCTGCACGTTGCCCATCTGGAGCGTTCGACCCACCCAACTGTCTTCGACGAAGGCGTCCTGGTCCTGAGTTTCGACCAGGATGTTGGGTCTGAAGCGCTGGACGTGAAGCTTGGTGCCGACCATGTCACCGAGGCGATCGAGGGTTGCGGTAGTGATCAGCGAGACCGGAAAGGTGTCGAAGACACCGCGGTTTTGCTTGATCAAGCTTCCTACGTCAGCGCCGAGCTCGACCAGTAGCTCGGGGTCGGTGAGGTCGAAGGTCGCACCGGAGGGCGTCGTGACGCGGATGGCTGAGTCATCGGGCCTTGCCGGGTCGACGAACGAGGGCCGGAAGCCGCTCATGTCGCTACGTTGGCGCAGCGTGAACCAGGGGAATCCGCTGCTGGTGACGCCATCGCGTACG
>JANQPS010000474.1 GCA_028285365.1 Thermoanaerobaculia bacterium
TTGAATCCGAAGCCCTGGGCGAAACGCGCGAGTACCGGGTGATGCTGCCTCGCGGGTACGACGAGCATCGCGAGCGGCGCTACCCGGCGGTCTATTTCTACGACGGCCAGATCATTTGGGACCCCTACCGCGCGCTCACCCCCTGGGACGCCGACGCCAAGAGGATGGCCGACCTCGTCCGACGCGGAGAGGTCGGCGAGATGATCCTCGTCGCCGTCACCAGCGACCTCGCCCGGCGCCTGAGCGAGGTCACGCCCCCCGACGACGTCGTCTACGGGACCGAGAACCGAGGTCGCGCCGATGCGGTCGCGGGCTTCATCGTGAACGAGCTCAAACCGGCCATCGATGCGACCTATCGCACACTCCCCGGCCGCGAGACGACGTTCATCACCGGCTTCAGCGGCGGTGGCCTGCTCGCGCTCTACGCCGGCCTGGAGCACCGCCGGACGTTCGGTGCGGTGGCTCTCCAGTCGGTGGGGCTCGGCGCGGCCCCGAAGTTCACGACGCGATTCCTCGAGGAACCCAGGCCACCGTTCCGCATCTACGTCGACGTCGGCACGCACGACGGGGACGACCCGGCGGGGAATGCGTTCTTCGACCACAGCCGGAGGTTGTGGAGCCGCCTGCTCGGCGGCGCCTCTCCCGCAGTGCTCGAAAGGGACATCCGCGTTCACGTCGGGCTGAGCCACCGGCACGACTTCGGAGACGTCGGCCGGCGCATCGAGCCGTTGATGACCTTCTTGTACCCGGCGACCGTCGAGCGGCACGAGTCGCTGTGGCCGAAGAAGGCACCCCGCCCGTAGGCTCGCCGGCGGCCGGACGGCGGAGGGCCGCGGCTGGGTTTCCCTGATAGGTCCCGGATCACTCCAGACGGACTGCCGGTGGTACGATCCGCCGGATTACCGTAAGTAATCCGGGTCGATCAGGAGCCACCGTGAAACCTGCGAATCCGTTCCGACCGTGGATCTTGTCCTGCCTCGCCGCCTGCCTGGCGCTCGGCACTGCCGTCGCCCAGGACAAGGAGCGCCTCACGCTCGACCGGCAGCGCGAAGAGCACCGCGCACGGTTCCTCGCCGACCGAGCAGAACCCGAGCCTCAGCCCCTGTGGGCGGGCGCGACGGACTGCGTGGGCGGCATGGCCGGGGTCTATCCCTGCTACGAGGTCGACCTGTTGGCCTTCATGCCCAACGCGTCGATCAGCGGCGGGAACGCCAACGACATCTGGGGCTGGACCGAACCGCTGACAGGCCGGGAGATGCAGGTCTTCGACCTGACCCAGCTACGGACGGCGCTACCCGGCAACACGTTCGGCGAGACCGCGCACTAGCTAACCGAGTGACCGAGTGATAGTCGAGTGATGGTCAGTTGACGATCGAGTGACCAGACCCTGCTCTTCTCTTTCTCCGGAGAGTCCCAAGGACCCCACATCTTGAGTTCCACCGACCAGTCGCAGCAGCTCGGCGAGATTGTTGCCAATGCTCTTGATCTGAAAGGTGACGAGCGTCACCGTTACCTGGACGAGGCCTGCGGCGACAACCAGGCTCTGCGCCAAGAGGTCGACTCCCTCCTCGCCGAGGAGGCGGCGCTCGATGAGGGTTTCTTATCGATCCCGATCATCCAACAGCTCGGCGAAGTCGACACACCTCCCGACAATCCGCTCGAACATCTGCCCACGGAGAACCTGGGCTCCAGAACCGCGCAACGGGCTGCTGAGCGCCGTCAGATGGCGAACACGCCCCAGAGTCCTGCGGCCAGCGGTGCTCTCAAACCCGGGTCACTGCTGGGCCAGTACAAGATCATGGGAGTGCTCGGCCGCGGAGGCATGGGCGTCGTGTACCTTGCTGAGCAGCACGAGCCCGTCCGCCGACGAGTGGCGCTCAAGGTCTTTCGAACGATGCCCGAGGGTTGGCGACGACGGCGGCTGCTGGCCGAGGCCCACGCTCTCGCGCGGCTACACCACCCGAATGTCGCAGTGCTCTTCGAGGTCGGGGAGCTCGACGACGGTCATCCGTTCGTGGCAATGGAGCTCGTCCAGGGCTCGTCCCTGGTCGACTGGTGCACCGAACACAGGCTTCGCATCGAAGATCGCATCAAACTGTTTCAGGGGGTGTGTGCCGGCGTCACCCACGCGCACGAGAAAGGCCTCGTTCACAGCGATCTCAAGCCGCTCAACATTCAGGTCACCGAGATCGACGGCAAGCCTGTGGCCAAGGTCATCGACTTCGGAATCGCTCGCAGCACGTCCGAGCCTTTGCCCGGCGATTCCCAGATCACGCACTCCGAAGTGTACGGCTCTCCCGCCTACATGAGCCCCGAAGCGATCTACGAGCCTCAGTCCGTCGACACTCGCAGCGACGTGTACTCGCTGGGGATCGTGCTGTACCAGCTCCTCGTAGGCGTCCTTCCGCTCAATCGCGACGGCGACCCGATCCAGGTCATGCTGCACCGCTACGCCAAGGAAGACATCCCCAAGGCGAGCACCCGCTACCTCGAGCTGGAGGACGGCACCAGGCGCGACATCGCGCGAGCGCGGTGGGTCACCGAAGCGTCTGTGACGCGCAGCTTGCGGGGCGACCTGGACGCCATCATCGCCAAAGCCATCGCTCGCGACCGCGAGCACCGGTACCACTCCCCAGAAGCGCTGGCGCAAGATCTCGACCGCTACCTGGATCGCCGACCAGTCACGGCAAGGCCTCAGGATCGGATCTACGTCTTTCGACGCTTCTTGAGGCGGCGAGCCGTACCGGTCCTGCTGATCTCACTGCTGATCCTGACGCTGGTAGGAGGTCTGATCGCTCGTTCGCTCGAGGCCGAACGGGCCTTGGACCAGGCCGTCACTGCCCAGGCCGCACAGGCCAACGCAGAAGAGCTGTCGGCGTTCCTCATCAGCCTCTTCGAGAACGCAAACCCCGACCAGGTCGAGGGGGGCAACCTCGCAGGTGCACCCATGACGGTGTTGGAGCTCGTCGAGTCGGCTGCTGATCGACTGAGCACCGATCTGGAAGCTCAACCCATCGCCCGGGCATCGTTCCTCTACACCCTGGGAAGGATCTTCACCGAGCTCCGGCAGCTGGATCGAGCCAGCCAGCTCATGAGAGAGTCTCTCGACATTCGTTTGGTCGAACTGGAGCCCAATCACCCGGACACCATCGACAGCATCTCGCAGCTCGGAGTCCTGAGGCGGCTACAGGGTCGCAACGACGAAGCTCTCGACCTCCTCCAACAGGGAGTGGACCTCAGACAAGCGATCGACCCCGACTCGTTGGTTCTCGCGGAGGCGATCAACAATCTGGCCAATCTCTACTGGCAGCTGGGCAACCTCGACGAAGCCGAACGCCTGCACAACGAGGCTCTCGCGATTCGCTCGCGCAGGCGCGGGCCCAACTCCCAGGACGCTGCCGTCTCGCTCAACAATCTCGGAGTGATCGAGCGCCAGCGAGAGAACTGGCCCGAAGCTCAGCGCCTGCTGAGCCGAGCGCTCGAGATCTGGGAGAACGAGCTCGGTAGCGAGCACGTGCGCAACGCCTTGGCACTGCAGAATCTGGTGCTCGTGGAGCGACGACTGGGCGAGTGGGACCGCGCCCTCGCCTACCAGCAACGCACTCTGGAGATCATGTCCGCGGCCTTTGGCCCGGACAATCCGCGCACGTTCGCCGCCCGCCAAAGCCTCCACAGAATCCTCGAGCGGCGCGAGGACTACGACGAAGCGCTCGTCGTCGCCAACGAGCTGGTGCAATCAGTCGAGACGACCGAGGGAACCGATTCGCTCGACTTGGTGCAGCCTATTCAGGCACGCGCGAGAACTCTGGAGTGGCTCGGTCGTTTCGACGACGCGCGCACGGATCTCGAGCGTGTGGCCCAGATACTCGAGTCCGCAGACTCACCGGATCGCCGCGACCTGCTGACCGCACTCGAAGGTGGTCTGCTCGTCGCCGAAGGGCGCGCGGGCTCAGCTCTGCGTGATCTCCAAGCTACGATCGACCGAAGACGAGCCGCGCGAGCCGAGACCGAGAGACCCGGGATCCTCGACGGCACTCTGATGCACACGCTAGGCACGGCGCTCGCTCAGCTTCGGCGCAACGACGAAGCCCACACCGTCTTGACCGCCGCACTCGACATCCGGCGGAGCGAGCTCTCTTCGTCACATCGCGATCTAGCGGAGACCGTCCGCGCACTCGGCTTCCTCGAGCTCGCCATGGGCCGCACCGAGCGCGGGCGTGAGCTGCTGAACGAAGCCGCGGACGTACTGGTCAAGAACTACCCTGCCTCCCACAGTCGGATACGCGGGATCGCGACGACCTTGGCCGGGCTCGAGCCGACGTCAAGCGACGCCGACACGGAAGGACAAGTCGGCGAGGGCTGACCTGTAGCTGGGGGAGTCGGCTCCCAGGATGTCGGCTCACTGGATGTCGGCTCTCTGGGGGCGCTCAGCGGGTTGGCCGTCAGGTGGTGGCGGCCCCTCGGCTGGAGGGCGACTCCGCGCTCGCATCTTGTACTCGGCTCGCGATATCACTGAGCGCCGCAGTCGCATCGGCGCGGATCTCGAAGTAGTCCCCGATCCCGGCTTCTTTGAGCTGAATCGTCGACTCGACATCAAGACCGCTCAGATAAACCACGCCTCCCTCTCGCTCCACCTGATCCCAGACATCGATCAGTGCCGAGAGATCGTCTCGCGAGAGAGGGCCGGCGCCCTCGAAGTCGACGACCATCAGAACAGCGTGGCTGACGTGGCGAGCTGCCTGGGTACGAATCGCCTGCGCCCGGCGCCGAGCATCCCCCGCATCCCGCGGGACTCGGAAGAGCACGACGTCTCGGCGACTCGAGGTTCCGACGTGGGCAACCGAGGTCGTCCTGCACTTGACCAGCGCCTGCATGGCCTCGAACGGCAAAGGCACCGTCTCGACCGCCGGGTCGGCGTCTTCAGGGCTCATGAAGGGAATGGACTCGTTGACTACCGATCGGGAGTCGAGATGCGTGGCTTGCGCGGTCATGTTCTTCTCCTTGCGGCTGGGCGGAGAGTGTCTGGATGGGGGCATTGAGTGGGGGTAGCACCGCAGCACACTTCGGGGCCTTGGGGCTAAGTCGTGGCCGGTCGACGCCACCTGATCTGTTCTTGGTCTCACCACTCATGGCGCAGCCTCGCCATCATCTGCGTCAAACAACTGCACTAAACCTCGAGATCGCATCGCGTTTGCTCGTCGCCACTCATCGGTTCGACCTGCGTTCGCCACCGCCGATCGGTAGCCGGTACCCCAAAGTCAGGTGCCTGGTCCCAGTTCCGTACCGGTTGTAGGTCCAGTCGAAGACGTAGCGGTCGAGTACGACGACACCGGCGCCGAGGGTCGGGTTGCCGTCACGCAGGTGCGAGCGGAGCAGAGGCTGCCTGGTGCTCGACCAGCGATAGCCGGCATCCCAGTGCAGCTCGATCAGCCGGGTGAGTTGGAGGTGGCCGCGCACTCCGACCTGAGCATGCCGGCCGAATCCGACAGCCTGCTGAGCGTCGACGACCAGATCGACGGTTCCGCGCCATCCAGCACGCAGAGGCCGCACCGCTTGAACGCCGATGACTCCGTGAAGCCGATCCTGATCGACGTAGCGAAGGTCGACCTCGTCGCCGCCGATCAGCCGATGAATGGAGTTCTGGCCACTCTCGCCGATCAGCCCCCGACCGACGTGGACCGCGCCCAGCCTAGGCCGCAGGCGCCATCTCGATCCCAGCGGAAGCTCAGACGACACCACGAGCCAGGTCTCGTCGAACCGGCGCCCCGCCTCCTTGTCGGTGAACATCCTCTCCTCCAGCGAGTACGTGATTCCGCGCTTTTCGATCTGGAGCGCCAGCGACGCTGTGTAGAGATCGTCGTCGAAGGGGTTGCCTGCTAGCAGATCGTTGCCAGTCGTCAGCAGGAGCTTCGAGCCCGACTCGGTGGCCGCCGCCAAAGGTAGCGACCAAGCCCCTAAGGCCATCACGCTCAGGAACAAGGCGAGCCACGTCGACCTGGCCATCACGAGTCCCACACCCCCCGTCGCACCAGGGTCGCCTGCTCGCAGGGTCGCTCTGAGTGAAGGCCCGGACGATCTCGGTCGGTCCTCGTGATTCTGCCGGTTTCTCTCTTGTCGAAGTTCGTATCTCATGAGGCGAAAGCGCCTTTCTCTTGTATCGAGGCGCCGTCGTGACCAGGCCGAGAGGTTCGAGTCCAGCCGTCGCGCAACCCGCGTCCCACCCTCTCTGGGCGGCCTGCAGCCAGCGGACCTTGGTCTCGTTCCATCTGATGAGTTGATTGCCGTTCCTGTTGGCCTGGCGCCCGCTCCGGTTGGATCGTCAGCATGAGGACGACTCCCGAGCGAGCGTCACCGATCGGCGCTGTCCCGAGGCCCACCAATCGGGCCTCGAGGTGTCAGGTGTCCTACCGGCCTCTTCTCGAGACCGGGCACGTTCTTACTTAGAACGTACGGTCTCTATTACGGTCCACCCACCATCCTGGTTCTGTTGCGGGACCAGGAGTCGAGCAACGGGGTCGGAAAACCGATTCTCCGAGGCCGGAGACGAGTTAGCGGCGCGCCGGCTGACTCTGCTACGACGGCTGAAGCGCAGCGAGAGTGCGTCTGACGACGCTTTCGGCAAAACCGTCGTCGTCGCGGACTCGAGCCATGAGAGCGAGCCCCTGCGCGGTTGCGACGAGCATTCTTGCGAGATCTGCAGGATCGGCGTCCGTCCCGATCTCGCCATCTCGTTGCGCCTTTTCGATCGCCCTCGCGAAGGCACGCTCGAGGCTCTCGAGGTGCAGACGAAGCAGAGACATCATCTCGACATCGTCTCCGGAGAAGTGCGCGATGTTGTTGCCTAGCAAGCATCCGCGACGCTCCTCCGCGCCGCAGGCATCCTGCCACCCGTTGAGCACCTCTCGAAGATTGTCGAGCGCAGAGCCATCCCGATCGAGAGTCTGGCGAACTGCGGCCAGTTCCGAGTCACTGTAGAGCCTCAGTGCTCTCAAAAAGAGCTCGCGCTTCGACCCGAAGGTGTCGTAGAGGCTCTTGCGGGCGATACCCATGCGCTCGAGCAGCTCTCTCATTCCAGCGCCTTCGTAGCCCCGCTGCCAGAAGACTTCCATCGCGGAGCGCAGAGCCACCTCGGTGTCGAACTGTTTGTCTGGTCCGCGCGGCACGATTGACTACTCCAAGATCCCGAGCACTCTCATCTGAGCCACCGCCTGAGCGAGGCCGATCACTCGTCCAAACAGGGAACGATCGGTCTTCATTCCACGGTCGCTTGCTCAGCTGCCGTCTTCGAGGATCTCGGTCACCACGTAGGTACCGCTGCGCTCGTCACGACGCAGCGCTACGAACTTGTGCTGCGCGGCGTCCTCCAGGAGTCGGTTGAAGGATCGATAGCCGTGGTACTCCTCGTTGAACTGCGTCTCCTTGCGCTTCATGGTGTCCTTGAGCAGCGAGCTGTGCAGCTCCTTGTTCTCTCGCTGCAGCGCTTCGGCGGCTTCGACGAGCAGCTCGAATCCCTCCCGCGTACGAGTTGGGATGTCCGCTGCCTTCTTGCGCCTCCTACGACTGGTCTTCTTCTGGACGAGGTCGTTGTAGAAGATGAACTCGTCGCAGGTGTCGATGAGCAGCTTGCTCGTCGACTGTTTGACTCCGACACCCACCGTGAACTTGTCGTTCTCGCGCAGCTTCGCCGCCAACGGGTAGAAGTCCGAATCGCCGGTCACCAGGACGAAGGTGTCGATGTGCGGCTTGTCGTGCGACAGCTCTAGCGCGTCGACGACCATCTTGATGTCTGCGCTGTTCTTGCCGGACACCCCGGTCGCTGGCAGCTCGATCAGCTCCACTCCGGCCGGATGCAAGGCGTTCTTGTAGTCCTCCCACTGCCCCCAGTCCGCATACGCTCGTCGCACGACGATCTTGCCTTTGTCGACGATGCGATTGAGCACCAGCCGAACGTCGAACTGTCGCAGCTTGGCCTCGCGCACACCAATCGCGAGATTCTCCAGGTCGATGAAGACAGCAATCGTGCGGTCCCTGTCGGCAGACTGCGCCATACCTCGCCTACTCCTTCCGAGCTACTGACTCTCTGGTCGCGTCTGGGGTCGCACCCCAGCGTTCGTGGTAGGTCACGGACGCCGCAGGCCGACGGCGCACGGGTCCGAAGCGCCCTTTGGGGAAGCCGATCGGAATCGTCACGACCACTCCATAGGTGTCCGGGATGCCCAGCCTCTCGTGCAGGGCCTCTTCGAAGACCTGGTGCATGGTCGTCAGCGCAGCACCCAACCCGACCGCTCGACACGCAAGCAGGATGTTCTGCACGCAAGGGTAGACGGCTCCGTAGTTCGGGGGCGCCAGTCCCACTCGGTCCTCCTCGGCTACCTTGAAGGGCCAGTCGCGCTCGCCGCACACGAAGAGCAGCACCGGCGTCTCATGCATGTGCTCGACCTGATAGCGCACCGCACGGGCCTGCCTGGCAAGCGGAGACGTGTCCGCATCGTCGATCTCGAACAGGGCGCCGAAACGGGTCTGCATCGCTCGCCGATAGTGATTCGCGAACCAGCGCTTGGCCTCGGGATCGCGCATGACCACAAAAGCCCAGGGCTGAAGGTTCATCCCCGAAGGCGCCTGCACGCCGGCCTCGAGCACCTTCTCCAGGAGCTCGTCAGGAACGGGATCGGGCTCGAGACGTCGCATCGCTCGGACGTTGCCGACGAGGTCGAAGAAGCCTGGATTCGTATTGGAGTCGCTCACGAGACCCCTCCGGTAGCAATGCGTGTTCTGAGCTGAAAGGTCGAACAACCCTACTCGACTTGACCCTCCGACTCGTCCGAAGCTCCTCCCTCTCTCCGGCTCACCTCGAAGAACCACTCGACCGCCGACTGCGGCTCGTCGCTACGGCGGATGGACCCGGGCCGCGATCCCGCCTCGATCCCCGAGATCGCGACGTCGAACAGGCGCAGCGGCGTGTTGCCTGCGAGGTCCTCGACGCTGGATGACACCGTCACGCGGTAACGGGCCGGTAACCAGGAGGTCTGCGGAGTCAGTGACCAGATCCGAGCGTCTTTGGAGACCTCGACGGAGCCGGCGACGACTTCGTAGACACCCGGCTGCAACTCCTTCTGGACTACGACGGCAGTCTCGAGCTGAGCTCGGTCGAGCGCCTCATCGAAGGTGATCGTGAGCTCGCCGTTCGGGCCGTCCGGGCTGGCGAGGCGCCACGCCTCTGAACGTGGAGACCTTCGATCCGACTCCCCCACCTCGAATCGCCGACGGACCTCGGTCTCCAGTGATGCGCCTCGACGAGACGACAGGTCGCCGCCAACCACCAGTTCGTACTGTCGACCCGACTCCAGTACCGGGCCGAGGCGCTCGCGCGGTCCGACGCCTCGCTTGATCCGGCCTGGATGAAAGAACAGGGTCAAACGGGTGGAGCTCGGATCCCACAATCCGTTGGGAATTGCCACAAAAGCGTCCTCGATCTCGATTCCCTGTTCGTCGAGCAGACGCACACTCTGCTCGACGTCGCGTTCGAGCATGGGCTCACTGAAGTGGACATACAGACGCAGCAGGTTGTCTGGAACCAGCTGCTCTTCCGGCCACACTTCAGTCACCGTCGGCGCCGAGCCGACCGGTTGCGCAGACATGGACATGACCAGCCACATCACCGGTTCGGTGAGCTCGACAGCGTGTCCGGGCCAGACGAACGAGACGCCACTCCTCTCGGCGAAATCATCCAAATCCGTGCGAGCCACACACGCGGTATAGACCTGACCGCTGAGAAACGGCAACCTCGGCAGGAAGACGAGATCCGAGCCGTCAACCATCACTCTGCCGAGTACGGTCGGCTGAGCGTTGGGATGGCGGCACGAGTCGGATCCAGACGGCGGCGACCACCGTCCCGTCCAAACCCGAATGACGTCGGAGCCGATCACTCCGGAAACTGCGTTCGGTGAGGGATCTGCAGCTCCATCGAACGGCCCGAGACGCACCATCATCCGATCGGGGGACGCACCCGTCAGCTCGAGCACGAGCGGTCGCCCCGGCGATCTAGAGCATCCGGTCGAGAGAAGGCAAACGAGCGCTGCGGCGAGAGCGCACAAGGCCCTCGCCGAGACGACTCCGAGACTCACGCCAGGAGGGAGGTCAGCCGCGTCGCAGCGGAGTCGCGCCCAGATCCAGCGAGCCGTTCGGCATGCGCTGCAGAGTCACCAGGAACCGATTGTCCATCAGATCCAGCTGCTGAATCCCGGTGCCTGACCGTTTGACGTGCTCGACTCCTGCGCTGTACTGCTCCGGCTGTTCGATGATCTGGCCATCGAACGCCTCGATGTCGTCGGAGTCGACGATGATGAGCGGCAGGTTGCTGTTGGCGATGATGATGCGATCGGACGTCTCGCCCTCGACGACGACCATGTCGAGCGGGTAGTTGCCAGAACCGAACTCGGCGATGGTCCGACCCCGAAGATGGGTTTCGTCCTGGAGCTCCTTGACCTTGAACAGCGACAGCGGCGTACACAGGTATGCCGCGAGGATGTGCTGTTCGCCGCCGAGCTCATAAGGCACGAACGTGCGAATCGGAGCGTGAGTCTCATACGTTCCATGAGCACCGTGGTAGATCTCGACCGTCGTTGCAGACGTCCCGTCTTCGAAGGGAACCGGGACCCGCCACAGAGCCGACGCGAACTCTTCGTTCGACAGCCCGGCCACGAACAGAGTGTCGCCCGAGAGAGCCATGTCGGTAATGGTGTCGGTGCGCAAGCTGAGCTCCGTCATGAAGGGGTGCTTCTTGTCGGCCGCCACCGGGTTGGGCAGGGCGATGCGCGCGAAACGCACGTTGTCGAGGGCCACCTCTTCAATCGCACCGTCGTGAGTGACCTTCAGCAGAATGCCGGCGTCGGCCACGTGGTTCGGCAGCTGCCATATCGACTCCCAGTCCCCACGACCGCGGGACACCGAAAGGTAGACCTCGTAGGACACCGGATGCACCGCGAGATCGTGAATCATGACTTCCTCGGCCTTCGTACCGAGGCGGGCGGCGATGGCGGCCTCGACGTTTGCAAGCTGGATCGGCTCAGCATCATCGTTACGCTCGGCTTTGGTCTCGACCGCGAAGACGGCGCCGCCCTTGCTGTCGCCGATGAACAGGATGCCGTCTGGCGAGAAGACCAGCACGCTCATCGATTTCGGATCGGCGTTGCCGGACTCGAGGCTCTGTCGGATCTGCTCGTCCGCCGAGCTCGACAAACCAGAAACGAGAGGCGCTAGGACGACGAGTCCAGCCACCGCACAGGCGAGAGCCAGTAGTCTCTTCATGGGATTCTCCAGTTCTCCTTGATCGCTCGCTCATCGTCATCGATCAGCGTCACGATCGGCTTAGTGGTCAGGCTTGCGAGGACCGGGGCTGGGCCAAGAATACGAGAGCATTGAAAATGTCACCGCGCCAGACGGGCTCAAGGGCCGCTGACTCGGGACGAAAGGACAGGTTTTCAGATGACCAGGACACCCGGCTACGACGGAATCATCGGCGTCGAAGAGCTCGCCCGTCAGATCAGGATCGGCAACGACTCCTCGCCTGGTGAGACCCCTCTACGAATCTACGACGCCTCCGTCGTGTTCACGGCGGACTCAAATGGCCGCCCCATGGCCAAGCCCGGGCGTAATGCCTTCCTCGACGGCCACATTCCCGGTGCTCGCTTCGTCGACCACCAGATCGACCTCTCGGACCAAGAGTCCGAGCTGCGCTACACCTTGCTCGAGCCCGCCAACCTCGAAGTCGCGCTGAGGGGTCTCGGCATCAACAACGAGAGCAGCGTCGTGATCTACAGCACGACTCATCTGATGTGGGCCACCCGCCTCTGGTGGATCCTCCGTGCTTGCGGATTGACCGACGTACGAGTGCTCGATGGCGGCTTCGACGCATGGCAGGCTGCAGGGCAACCGACGACACCGGGCGAAGAACCGGCCTGGCCACACGGAGATCTGACCATCGACTTCGATCCCGAGCGATGGGCCGACGTCAAAGAGGTCGAGGCGAGTGTCGGTTCGGACTCGGTATGTACGGTCAATGCATTGACCGCCGACATCCATGCCGGCTCAAGCCCAATCTCCTACGGACGCCCTGGCCACATCAGTGGCAGCGTGAACGTACCTTTCGACAGTCTGTCCAAGGGGTCGAAGCTGTTGCCCTGGGACCAGATCCGAGCGCTCTTCACCCAGCAGGATGCCTTCATGCGCGAACGGGTCGTGACCTACTGCGGCGGCGGCATCGCTGCAACGCTGGCGGCATTTGCACTGCAGCAGCTCGGACATCCCAACGTGGCCGTGTACGACGGTTCGCTCAGCGAGTGGTCCCGAGATCCCGACCGTCCCATGGAAACCGGTGCGTAGTCGGATGCCATTCGTAGAACCCGCTCACACTTCGACGCCACCCAGATAGGTCGCTGCGACTTCTACCTCGGGAATCCTCTCGGGCGACGTTTCGAGGAGGTCACCCTCCAGCACGCAGAGATCCGCGATCAAGCCCACTTCGAGCCGGCCTTTGTCGGTCTCGGCGTTGTCTTGCCAGGCACCAGCCCAGGTATAGGTCTTGAGCGCCTCCTGCAGCCCGATCCGCTGCTCTGGCCCGGAGACTTCGCCCGACTGTCGCCCCTGACGCAGTACACAGGTCGCCACTCCCTGTCGCCAGTCACCGGGTGTCACCGGAGCATCAGAACTGCTCGCCACATTGACGCCGAGATCGAGAGCGGTTCGATAAGGCCACTCGTACGCGGCTCGCTCGGCCCCGAGACTGGTGACCTGACCGTCGGCGATCATGTACTTGATCTCCGGATTGAAGTTGGCCCCTACGTTCAGCGCAGCCATCCGCTCCAGGGTCGCGGGCGAGGCGAGGTCAGCGTGGATGACGTAGTGACGGGCTGCCCGCCGCGGCCTGGCCTCGAGCGCCTTCGCGTAACCGTCGACGACGGCATCGATGGCCCGATCACCCGTCGCGTGAACCCCG
>JANQPS010000983.1 GCA_028285365.1 Thermoanaerobaculia bacterium
CGACCAGCTGAATCGGCCGGTTGAGCCGGCCCGGCTGGGGTTGCCAATCGAAGCCCAGCTGATCGAGTGGGCCCGATGCACCTGCCACATCGACTGAAACGGGCGTCGACGTTCCGTCTTCGAACAGCGCGTGTATGCCCGCATTGCCACGAGCTCCTCGTCCTGGAATCGCGTCGACATCGGCTCGGCTGGCGTTGACGCCGAGGGGATTGAAGTACACCGACTGGAATCCGGTCTCGGTGTCGGTCACGGTCAGGGTGAACTCGACGTCGGTCAGCGAACCGTAGAACACCCAGTACCGGTCGTTGATGCCGACTGCGTCGAGAACCTTGACGATCAGCTCGACGTTGTCCTCGGTGAAGAACCAGAAGTAGCCCGTGTCCTGGGTCAGCGCCACGGCCTGACCATTGGCGCGCCGGCCCGTTGGATCACGAAACGCCACCTGGATCTCGAACCTCTTGTTCTGCAGGCACATGGTGTCGAGTCGAGTAACACACGACTCGGGCGACGGAAGGATGCTGGCATTGGACGAGACGCCCTCACCGGCGCTGTTGACTGCACGAACGCGAAACGTCCTCTCGTCGTCGGCCGTACCGCCTGAGCGGACCGCCAACGATTCTCTCAGGTGCTTCGCCTGCGTGACAGCCTCCGGCAGCTTGGCGACCAGTAGGGGATCCGCTGGTACAACGACTTCCGTCGAGTTGGCCGGCGCAAATCCGACCTCCTGCCACTGGCCGAGGTCGTCGAGAAAGTCGATCGCGAAACCCTCTTCACCTTCGGCTGTGTCTTCCCAGGTCAGAAGGAGTTCGGTGGACGAAATCGGAGTAAGTGTCGGAGCGGCAGGCGGCTGAGGTGGTGAAGCGGCGACCGCGGGTGCCACGTCAATCTCACGAGTGCCCGAAGCGCTGCCGCAAGCTCGGTTGGTCGCTGTCACGACTCTAGTGCCCGAGGACGGCCAGCTCACGCTTATGGTCGCGGTGTCGTCAGGGCCGTCGATGACGCCGCCGGCCGTTCCCCATGTCCAGCCGCTCGGGTCTGGGCTGCAACCGGAGGCGCTACCGCTGACCTGTTCCGTGCGATCGACGGTAGTGACCGCAATACCGCCAACGAAGATCTCGGCATCGGGAGAAGCCACGGCGATGGTGGTGACGACGGTCGCTGTGCCCGCGGCATTCGATGCCGTGAGACTCACGCCGTAGGCACCTGGCTCAGCGAAGGTGTGATTGACAGCTCGGCCGCTTGCGGCCGCACCGTCGCCGAAGTTCCATTCGCTGGAGCTGGAGCCCGCAGAGGTGTCGAAGAAGCGGACGGCCTGACCCGCAGTTGGGAAGCTCGGGCTCAGTTCGAAGCTGGCGTCGGGCGGCTCCGGACAGGTCAGCGACAGGGTGTAGCCGCTCGGTGCACCGACGCTGTCGACGGCGATCGAATAGGTGCTGCCGGCTTCCGCCAGGAACGCTGCACTCTCGTCGCCCGTTCCGCTCGCGTCCGAGAAGGAGAGACAGCGTCCCGGATCACAGCCGTCGGGTCCCATAACTACGAGATCCAAGTCGGCTTCGAGCTCGCTCAGCTCCACCAGGTACTCGCCGGAGACCGTGGGGGCGAACGAGTAGATGACTTCGGGTCCCGGATACTCAGTACGAGCACACGAGTAAGCATCCACCTCGCTCGAGCCGCCGGCCGTGGTGTGGACGTCGATCGGTTGTGTGCAGCTCAGGACACGCCCAGGCTGACAGCTGGAGGGAGCGTCATTCACCGTGACGGTTGTGGTTCCGACGGCGTCGCCGCACAACGGATGGCTCGCGGAGACACTCTTGGCACCTTCCGAAAGCCATAGCAGATCAATCGTCAGCCCGCCGGACTCGCCGTCGACGATCGCGTCGCCGACCTGCCAGTTCCAGCCAGCGCCTCCTGGTTCACAGGCTGTCGGCAGAGCCGTGCAGGTCGACGCTTGGCCCAGCGATACTTCGTCGGGAGCGCAGGACACGGTCACTGCAGGTTCGGTTTCCACGATAGTGATACCAGTGGTGAAGACAAAACCATCGCTTGCGCCGTCGCCCGCCTCGACTAGCAGGCATGGGTAGTAGGTGCCTCCTGCCGTGTAGGTGAAGGAGCTCACCGGACTGCTTCGATCGGGGCCGAAAGAACAGTCGATGCCGTTGGCGGATCGATTCGAGAAGTCGTACCGCCAGACCTCGATCGGACCTGTCGACAGATCCGAAAACTGAACTGTTGCCGGCGCCTCGAAGGTACACGTTTCGTCGGTGCAGGTTGGTTCGAGCGCGGCTGTCACCACGGTCACGGAGTCCGTCGTAGCCATGACCTCGATGCTCGGCTCGCTTTCGAGCGCGTTGGAGTTGTTGCCGTGAGGGTCGGTTTGGGTGGTGACGACGAAGTAGTAGGTCGTTTCTGCAGCGAGGCCCGTGACCGTCAGCTCGCTGTTCGCCTTTGACGCCGTTGAGCCAACGACGGTGTAGGGACCACCGCTCGAGGTTGCTGAGGAGATGACATAGCGGCCAGTATCCGAGGTATAGGGGATAGGAGACCAGGTCAGAGTTGCGGTTGAATCCGTGGTCGACTGGATGGCAAAGTCGTCCGGTGGAACCGTCTGAGTCTGTTGCCAGTCAGAATCGACCGACGTCCAGAAGGTCGCAACCGGATCGCTGTCGGCGTAGAGTGCGTTGTAACCGATCGGAGCGAATGACAGGGGTAGGCCCGACAGATCGGGCATGGGACCCGAGAGAGCGTTTCCTTCCAGCCACAACGTACCCAGCTGCGGAAGATTGCTGAAGTTGGGAATCGATCCAGCTAGTGAGTTTTCCGCCAGGTTGAGGGTGGTCAACTGCGACAGATTGCTGAAGTTCGGAACGGTGCCGCTGAGGTTGTTATCTCTAAGCCTGAGGAACTCCAGATTCGGAAGGCCTCCGAAGTCCACGACTGTACCCGTGAGGCTGTTGTCTCCGAGATCCAAGCGACGCAACTGGGGCAAACTGAAGTTCGGGATCGATCCGCCAAGATTGTTGTCATCGAGAAAGAGATCGATCAGAGACGGTAGCCCCGAGAAGTCCGGTATTGTGCCGCTGAGGTTGTTTGAGGTCATCGACAAGGACAGTAACTGAGGCAAGCTGAAGTTCGGAATCGGCCCGCTCAGGTTGTTTGAGTAGAGGTCCAGTGCGGTGAGTTGAGGAAGGTTCGAGAAGTTTGGCACTGAGCCGCTGACGTCAGTGACGGCAATCATGAGCCAGCCCAGCAGCGGTATTCCTGAAAAGTCCGGGATTGTCCCGCTGAGGTTGTTGAATCCGAGAAGCAGCTGATCGAGTTGTGGCAGATTCGAAAAGTCCGGGATCGGCCCGCTGAGGTTGTTGTTCCAAAGAACCAGGTTGGCTAGCGCAGGCATACCCGAGAAGTCTGGTATAGACCCGCTCAGGCTGTTGAAGCCCAATTGAAGGCTGGTCAGCGCAGGAAGGTTCGAAAAATCTGGAATCGGACCGGACAGGTCGTTGCCGAACAACTCCAAAAAGGTCAACTCGGGGAGGTTGAGGTTTGGCAACGTTCCCTGAAGTTGGTTGCCTGCCAGCCTCAGCGACGTCACTCGCATGGATCCGTTACATGTGACGCCGGACCAGCTGCACTCTGTTCCGGCCGGCCCGAGCCAGCCCGAGTTGTTGGCCCACCCCGGCCCACCTGTCGCGTTGTAGAAGTCGATGAGAGCCTGACGATCTGGGGACGCTCCCGCGAAGAGTGCTGTTGCCGTGAGCAGGTACGAGAGGCAGGGGGCAAACAGGTGCCTACAGGCACGCGGCGTTCTCGCGAGGGTTCGAGATCTCATCGCTGCTCCAAGTGAAATGGTTGCGCCAAAAGAATGTCGCACAGCGTACAGGCGCGTTTCTGTGCCGGTCAAGCCAGAGCGGCTGCTCAGCTCATCGGTCTCGCCCGAGGGCTGTGGACGTCGAGTTTGAGACGGACGCGGCCGCTTCGTTTTGCCCGGTAGAGCCTGGAGCAGCGGCTTGAGCGCGGGCTCGTGGCGTGCCCTTCGCTGGGACGACATTGCCGACTGGACGAAAGGCGTGACTCGTGGTTGCTCGAAGGCTCAGTCGCCCCGGCCCCGATGGGGACGTGCTCGTCATCGTCGCTGACGCCGGAAGGACCGTCCTCAGCGCGGTTGTACGGCCGCTTCACTCAGCGTCGCGGCGGCCTCGTCACCGGCACCCAGTTGCGATGCGCGACTCGTTGCCAGCCAGCATCGCCTTTGACCAGCACTACGGTGTTGAAGCCTTCGATGGTGTCGTAGGGAAAAGGTGGTGGGCTCTCGAGCGTGTAGCGGGCGTCGACGATCGCGACGTCGTCGGTGGCGAAGCGGACTGAGGCGATCTCATAGCTCAGACTCCGCTCGACGCCGTCTGGTGGGGGATTGTCGAAGATGCGTGCGTAGTGCCGCAGAATGGCCTCGCGACCACTGTGGACATTGCCGCGGGCGTCGATGCGATCGCAGTCGTCTCGGCATTGAGCAGCGAGAGCTGACGCGTCGAAGCGGTTCCAGGCGTCGAGATAGTCCTCGATGGCGTCGACGACTTCCTGTTGCTGGGCGGTCCAGTCGGCACCCTGAGCCGGGTTCACGCTCAGCGTGAACAGCGCCAGGAGGGTGCAAGAGACGGGAGTGGAGAGAGTCCGATACATGTTCCGATACATGTTCTGTCCTCCGGCGAGCGCGGTCGTTACGGGGTGCGACGATCACGCGCTCGCGTCTGTTCCTCGTACACGGTCTCGCGCAGAACAGCAGGAAGATCCGTAATCGATCCTCAGGCGCCGTCAGCATCGAGTCACAATGGAGTGCCTCAGGATGGACAAACGCTGCGCTGAGGGCGTGAGCAGGTGGAGACACGATGATGACTCAGAACAGCTTCACTCGGTT
This sequence comes from Thermoanaerobaculia bacterium, assembly GCA_028285365.1. Lineage (GTDB taxonomy): Bacteria > Acidobacteriota > Thermoanaerobaculia > Multivoradales > Multivoraceae > JANQPS01. The sequence goes on from JANQPS010000983.1 coordinate 4,910, forward strand.
GTATCGCGCTCGCTTCGGCACGACCTGCGAAGCCGAAGGTGACCAGGATCTGCCGCCATCACTGGTCAAGATCCTGAGACGTCGCACGCACCGCCAATTCACGGACCAGCCCGTTTCGGACGAGCTGATGGAGGTACTGCTCGCCTGTGCGCTGTCTGCGCCGTCGAAGTCGGACCTCCAACAGGTCTCGATCGTCAGGATCAGCGATCCCGAAAAGCTCCGGGAGCTGGGGTCTTGGATTCCGGCCATGCCGTGGGTGGCGACGAGCCCGGAGTTCCTCGTGTTCTGTGCCGATCAACGCCGGATGCGGCGAGTTTCGGAGCTGCGCGGTCACGAGTTCGCCAACGACAACCTCGACGGTTTCGTCAACGCCACCATCGATGCGTCGCTGGCGCTTCAGACCTTCATGCTGGCGGCCGAAGCGGTGGACCTCGGCTGCTGTGCGATCAGCGCGGTGAGGGACCACATCGACCGAGTCTCGGAGCTGCTGGAGCTCCCGGCGGCGGTCTATCCGATCGCCGGTCTTTGTGTCGGCTATCCCTCGCGCGAGGGTTATCAGAGTCTGCGTCTGCCGCCGGAGCTCACCACTCACGTCGACCGCTACGACGACGATCATCTCGCGGATGCGATCGATGGCTACGACCAGCGCCGGGACGCGATCTTCCCGATCCCCAAAGAGCGCTACAAGTACCGCGAGGTCTTCGGCGATGCCGAGTTCTACTCGTGGTCGGAAGACAAGGCGCGACAGGAGTCCCGAGCAGAGCGTGAGGGCTTGCGATCGTTTCTCGAAAGCCGAGGGTTCTCACTCGAGTAGGTGCTGGGCGCTCTCGGTGGCCAGAGTCATGATCAAGGCGAGGGCAGGTGCTCGACCAGGAAGGCACTCAGATCGGCGAAGACGTCTTGCGACTCCTGCGAGCCGGCGACCATCAGGTACTCGGCGTGTGACATTCCTTCGTAGACGTTCAGATCAGCCGTGACCCCGGCAGCTCGCAACTTGCGGTGGGTGCGCGCAGTGTCGCTCAGGAACATGTCGCGCGTCCCGGTCACGAGCTGGGTAGGCGGGAAACCTTCGAAGTCGCCGTAGAGGGGCGAGATCAGGGGATGCTCGAGGTCGTGATCGCCGGCATAGAGTCGTGCCATGGCGCCAAGCATGCCGTCGTAGGTGACGAGGACGCGGTCGAGCCCCTCGTTCGTGTAGAGCGAGTCGCTGGTCTTCGTGAGATCGGCCCAGGGTGTGCCCAGCCAGACCGCGCCCGGCAGGTCGACGCCGAGCTCTTTGAGGCGAAGCACGGTCGCGAGTGACAGTCCTCCGCCCGCCGATGTGCCGCCGACGACCACGTTGGCGGCTGGTCGGCTCTTGATGACGTGACGATAGACGGTCACCGAATCGTCGACCGCGGCCGGGAAAGGGTGATCGGGAGGCATCCGGTAGTCGACCGAGACCGCCCGCATGCCGATTGCGCCGGCAAACGCGGCCGCTTCGGTCACTGAGGAATCACCACCGCCGAGGACGTAGCCGCCACCGTGCACGTGAAAGAAGAAGTGGTTCTCGTGCTCGGCGGCGACCTGGTTCGGCTCGACCCAGAAGACCGGAACTCCATCGACATTGCCGCGCTCGATCGTCACGTTCGACTGCTTCTGCACGTCCTCGAGATCGACCCCGCCAGCCTGCTGCATCATCTTCCACTGCTGGTCGTTCATCGAAGCCATGCCCTGGCGCTGAGCGACGTTGGGGACGGGTGAGGCAGCGATTGCTGCTCGAAGCTCGTCGCTCGCTGCCAGCGGTGGAGGAACTGAGCGCTCACCGAGCATCCAGGCGTCGTCGGCGCTGTCGGCCGACGCCGCGGCAGCCTGACCCAGCCCGACGGCGGGCAGGAAGACGATCAGCATGAGTAGACACAGCACGAGGTTGCGAAGGTCGCGTGTCATCCGGGCGGGTTGCGCGAGGTCTAGAGTCGGGTCCAGCATCGTGGCCTCCGTCGGTCAGGTTGGGGAATTCCGTCGAATGTTACCCGTGAGCGCGCGTTGCCGTGCGTCGCTTGGTCGTAGGAGTAGGGCTAGAGACCCGCTCGTTGGCCGGTGGCCAACGACCTGAGCTCGAGCAACGGCCCCTCGACAGGGGATTCTCGCACCGTCGAGGTTGCGCCTCGGCCCGGCCTGGAGAACACCGCTGAGCTGCTGGCGTAGCCGGAGATCACAAAAAGGGGGTAGTTCGATGACGTCTTCGTCGCCTCTCGTGTTCTCTGTGGCACTCGTGCTGTGGAGCGTGGTCGCTCAGGCTTCTGATCCTCCTCGGTTCGACTACGACCCCGAGAGAGCACGGACCGGTGTCGCCTATCACTACGCGAAGAGCAACATCGACGGGTCGCACGCGAGCCTCGTTTCGGTCTACCGACCCGATGACCGGCGAATCGTGAGTCTCAAGTACGACGGAAGCGGTGGGTGGGCGACTCGCGTCGAGGCGTCGATGGACTGGGAGACGTTCACCGTTTCCAGCTTCCGCACCACGGTCCTCCGGCCGGGGCAAGAACCGCAGCTCCGTGTGGACGTGAGGATTGCGCCTGATGGTCGCTTCTCGGGAATGCTAGGAGACGGGACGCCCATCTCGGGCGTCATCGAACCGTCGCACTGGCACTCTTACGACTTCGATCTTGCGAGTCTCGGCACGGTGATGCCACACCTCAGCGATCCCGAACGGAGCTTTACCGTCTCCCTCGGAGATCCAGGACCGGGTCCCGAGCTTCCCGTCGACGTCGACTACGTCGGGCGTGAGAGCTACGCGGGTCGTGCCGGCCGTCGCTACACGATCGACGGTCCCGGACTACAGCATCGAGGCGGCGTACTCTGGACGGACCTGGAGCACGGTGACCTGCTCGGGTTCGAGATCGACCTGCCCGACGAAGACGGCTACGACAGCAACAAGCTCGAGCTCCTGGAGGTCGAGGTCTTGCCCGCGGAGCGTTGGGAGTGTCTGGAGCAGAATCGCGGGCAGCGCGAAGCCTGCGAAGCCGGGTGACGAGGACGAGTCGGTCCTGGAGGACGACGCAAGCCGCGAGCCCGCGCAGCTCCAGTGAGCGCTACTCCCCGGAGGCTTCGTCGACCTCGGTTTGCGTGGGGACCTCGAGCTTCCAGTCGCCCTCGCTGCTGGTGCGCACGCTCCAGTCGTGGTTCCAGTCGCGGGCCAGATGGACCTTGTAGTCCTGCTGGACGGGTATACAAAAGGTCAGTGCGTCGTCACACGCGAAGTACTTGATCTCGACGTCCAGGATGTCGCCGTGGCTGCCGTCGACCTCGACGAGGAACTCGCGCGGGTCGGCGTCGGCCGGTTCTTCGGGATCGATGGCGGTGGCGCTCGCGGGCGTTACGGTCACACCCTCGGGAGCGGTGATCGCGTAGGACACCGGGTCCACGTCGTTGTTCCAGTGCACCTTGTACAACGGATCGAGGTGAAGGCCCAGGTACATGGTGCCTCTGCCTTCCTTGAAGAGAGGAATCGTCCCTTCGGCCCGCAGCTTGGCGTAGAACGGAATCTCGTTGTCTGCCATCTGAGGCTCGACCTCGAGAGGCATGGCTCCCACGGGTTTCGGCACGCGCGGCACGATGCCTTTGGCTACTGTGGGGATGGCGTCTTGCTCGGGAAGGTCTAGCTGTTCGACGGTCGTCGGTTGGTCGACCGCGCCCAGGAAACCGGCGAGATCTTCGCGAAGCACCTCGGGATCGCTCCAGATCCGGCGGGCAACGACCTTCGCGTTCTGATCGAGGACCCATTCACTGTTGGGGGTCCGACCAACAGCTTCGTGAAAGTCGTTGGTCATGGTGTCCGCAAGCCACGTGACGCTCGAGCCGAGGCGCCGCTTCGCCTCTTCGACGTGCATCAGGCGCTCATCCAGCGAGTACGGACTGACGTAGTTGTCCAGCTCAGGATGGGCGAGCGGCTTGTAGACGTAGAAAAACTGTACGTCTTTGGGCTCGTAGTCCAGTTTGACCGTCTCCCAACTGGGGACGTTTTTCAGGAAAGGTGGTCACGTCAAGCAGCCGAGAGTGAGCACGGTGTACGGCTTCTCTCCAGCGAGCTTGCGAATGTTGACCGGCTCGCCCGTGTCGCTGACGATCGTCACGTCGGGGAACAAGTCGCCGACCGCCGGCGCAGCTTCGGAGCGCGCCTCGAGCGGTTCGATCCCTTCTTGCATGGGAGGTGGCCCTTGCCGGTCGGGGGCTTCAGACGCACAGCCGACGCAGAGCACCAGCAGCGCTCCGATGGCAAGCAGTGAACAGGATCTGACGGACATCCAGATCATCATAGCCGAGCGGGTTGCCAGACGTTTGAGGAACCGAACTCCCACGGTGAATGGCAGAGTGCAGGCCACGCGAGTCAGGTCGATAGCGGATAGCCTCTGGGAGATCGAGCCCAACATCGTGGGAGACCAAGGGAGGACTGTCATGAAGACTCGCTACCTCGTGACGATCTGTGTAGCTTTCGTCATCGGTGTGGTCACGGTGGCCTGCGCTGAGCCTGGAGACGTTTCCGAGGCAAGCGCACCCATGATGCTCGACTTGGAAGCCGCCACCATCGAGCAGATGCAGGCCGCACTCGCGGACGGCTCGGTGACCTCGCGCCAGCTCGTCCAGGCTTATCTCGACAGGATCGAGGCCTACGACCAGCAGGGACCGACCCTCAACGCACTGAGTGCGATCAATCCGAGCGCACTCGAAGAGGCCGATCAGCTGGACGCCGAGCGCGCCTCGTCCGGAGCACGCGGTCCGCTGCACGGGATTCCGGTGCTCGTCAAGGACAACTACGCGACGAGCGATCTGCAGACCGCCGCCGGCTCTGCCGCGCTGGCCGGCTGGGTTCCAGAGAACGATTCCACTGTCGTGAGTCGGCTACGCGACGCGGGGGCGATCGTGCTCGCGAAGAGCAACATGCACGAGTTTGCGTATGGGATCGAGACCATCGGATCGCTCTTCGGCCAGACCCGCAACCCCTATGACCCCGAACGAGCTGCAGGGGGCTCGAGCGGCGGCACCGGAGCCGCGGTGGCCGCGCGTTTTGCAGCTGTAGGTCTGGGAAGCGACACGTGTGGCTCGATTCGCATCCCGTCGGCGCTCAACAGTCTCGTCGGCATTCGCGGCACACAGGGTTTGATCTCGCGGGCCGGAATCATCCCGCTCTCGAGCACGCAGGACATCGGTGGACCGCTTGCACGGAATACCTATGACCTGGCGGTCGTCCTCGATGTCATCGCCGGTCCCGACCCGCTCGACCCCCAGACGGCGGAGAGTGGCTCACATGTGCCGGCGAGCTACACCGAGTCGCTCCGCGAGAGCGGGCTCGAGGGCGCCCGTATCGGTGTGCTGAACCAGCTCTTCGAGGGAGAGGACGCGGTCACCAGCGTTCTACGGCGAGCGCTCGACGACATGGCCTCCGAAGGTGCTGAGGTGGTGGAGATCGAGATTCCCGACCTGGCGGAACTGCTCGACGATGTGATGCAGGGGTTTCTCGTGCTCACCTACGACTTCAAGTTCGATCTCGACGCTTTTCTCGCCAGCCATCCGACGGCGCCTTACAGGTCGCTCGAAGAGATCATCGCGTCGGGCAAGGTGTCGAGTGCGGAGCAGGTCATTCCTCGACTTCAGGCATCGCAGGCGATCGAGAGCCGGGACGTCGAGCCCTACCGGAACGAGATCGCCAGGCGAGCGGTGCTTCGCGAGCTGATCGTCGCAGCCATGAACGATGCGAACCTCGATGCGCTCGCCTATCCGACGATTGCCTTTGCTCCGGCCTTGCTTGGAGAAGCTCAGTCCGACAACGCGACGTGTCGACTTGCGGCGAAGTCTGGTCTCCCTGCGTTGAGCCTGCCGGCCGGGTTCACCGAGAGCGGACACCCGGTCGGCCTGGAGTTGCTTGGCCGACCGTGGGCCGAGGGGAGATTGATCGAGCTGGCGTACTCGTTCGAGCAGGCGGTTGGTGCGCGCAAGCCGCCGGCAATGGCGCCGCCGCTGTAGGCAGGGAAGCGCTGGATCCAGACGTTCGTTCTGTTGATGGCAGCGGTGTCGCCTCTCGACCAGATCGGGCGGGACCACCGGGAGACTCCGGAGGTTTCTCTTGTGCGCAGGCTCAGCCCGCAGGAACCACCTGCCGCCTGCCGTCAGCGTATTCCTGGATCAGGGCGCTCGGCTCGCCGTTGGCGTTTCGCTCGATCGTGAGCCGCTGCCCTTCGAGGTCGTCGAAGCAAAAGCGGTCCGCAGCGAGTGGAACCAATCGTGACGGCGGTCGCCTGCCGCGCTGGTAGTACGTTGCACCGTCTTTGACGAACACACGCCGATCGCCGAACTGGGCGTCGATCGGTTTGGACTTCAGGTCGGGGGCTGCCAGCCCTTCGCCGGTCCACTCCAACCGCTGACGATGCTCGGTGGTGAGGTCGTCTCTTTCCAGCAGCTTAGCGATCGCGGCTTGATGTGCGGTAAGCAGTGCCTGGTCTGCCGCGACCTCCACGTGGGGAGTGACACCGGTGCCTTCCCAGTTGGTTTTGGAGATCGGGTTGATCGCCCTTCCGAACGGAATGGAGACGCCGAGACCGTGATCAGGTAGGCGGAAGGTGCGCACCGGGTGGGCGCCGCCTCCCGTCGTCTCTCCGACGATGGTTGCGCGCTTCATGTTCTTGAGGTTGTAGGTGAACTCTTCGGCGGCAGAGAACGTGTACGAGCTCGTGAGGACGTAGACTGGCTGCGACGTCATCTTGGGGCCGACAACGTCTTCTTCAGTCCAGAACTCCTGGTTTTTCGGCGCACCCCGTACCTCGAAGCTATTGAGGTGGACTCGGTCCTGGAACAGGTAGCTCGAGAGCAGCTGAATCATCGACGGTGATCCGCCACCGTTGCGCCGCAGGTCGAAGATCAGGGCATCGGAGTTGGCGAGGAAGTTCATGGCCGCCACTGCGGTGGGCCGAGCGCTGCCGGCATCGGCGAAGCCTCTCAGGTCGAGGTAGCCGACGTTGCCCGGCAACCTGGCGATCTTCTCGAAACCAAAGTTGCGAAGTCGACTCCGGTCGCGCTCCTGCTGTCGCCTCTCAGCAGCTGAGAGCTTGGGTGCCACCTTGTCGGGTGGCGGCAGTGTGCGCACTCTCAGATGGAGGTCGCCGTTGATGGACTGCAGGTCCGCAGTCAGTCGATCGGCGAGCTCTGCGAAGTCCCGGGTCTCGTCATAGCTGTTGTCTTCGAGCCGAGCGAGCAGAAGCTCTTTCATCGTCACGGCCTTGTCTTCGAAGACGTAACCTCGCTCGACCGCTTCGGCGATTCGAGTCACGGCGTCTGAGATCTGTTGCGGCTCCAGAACGGCAGTTTCGAGAGCGCGAGCGGATTGACCTGCAAGCCCTAGAGCAAGGGCCGCAGTGGTTGCGAGAAGGCTGAAACGATGCATGGGATCTCCTCCTGTCGGGATGCCGTCGACGTACGCAGCGTGGACGCCGTGGTTGCGATTTCTGGGAGGAAGGACGGCGGATTGGGACGCTACACTCAATAGTGATGCCTCATCCGGACGTGCCGCTGCAAGAGCTTTCCGTGCCTTTCGAGCTGGGGACCGACTCCGTCGAGGCCTACCGACGTGATGGTTTTGTCCGGTTGCAGCGGGTGCTGTCCGGCGACATCCTGGATCGCTGCGGCGCTGCGATTACGGATCAGGTACTGGCTCGCAACGGCCTGGCCGGTATCGACTGGTCTGAGCGCAGCACGTACGAGCGCGCGTTCATTCAGGTGATGAACCTGTGGCGTGACGATCCGCTCGTGCGCGAGCTGGTCTTCTCGCCGCGGCTGGCTCGGATCGCGGCTGAGCTCATGGGTACCCGTGGCGTGCGCCTCTACCACGATCAGGCGCTGTACAAAGAGCCGAGCCCCGGCGCCGAGGTTGGCGGTCACACTCCGTGGCACGTCGATCAGTACTACTGGCCGATCGAAGGTCCCCACACTGTCACGGCCTGGATCCCTCTCCAGCCGGTTCCGAGCGAGATGGGACCTCTCGCGTTTGCCGTCGGGAGCCAGCGTTTCGAGGCGGGTCGTGACCTGGCCATCAGCGACGAGTCGGAAGCGCTGCTTTCCGGAGCACTGGAGAACGCCGGCTTCGAGACCAGCGCGGCGCCCTACGAGCTCGGCGACGTCAGCTTTCACTCCGGCTGGACCTTCCATCATGCCAGCGCAAATCGCTCCAGCTCGGTGCGGCGAGTCATGACCATCATCTACATGGATGCTGATGCACGTGTGAAAGAGCCCGAGAACGACAATCAGCGGATCGATCTCGAGACCTGGCTCCCCGGCCTGGCAGTGGGTGACGTAGTCGCGTCGCCGATCAATCCCGTTCTGTGGAGGCGGTGAGCGCTCCTCGGAGCCGCTCGCCCGGCTCCAACTTCATCGACTTGCGCCGACCTGCCAGCTTGGAGCTCGGCGTTGCCTTCCCTCCTCTTGACATCCCACAGGAGAGAAGTATCCTCCTGTGGGCATCCCAAAGGAGCGGTCCATGTCACAAGATCGATCACCCATTCTCCAAGGCACCCTCGACCTCATGGTGCTCAAGACGCTGGAACACATGGGGCCGCTGCACGGCTACGGGATCGCTCGGCGCATCGAGCAGGTCGCTCGAGATGCGCTGGTTGTCAACCAGGGGACCATCTACCTCTGCTTGGTTCGGCTCGGCCAGAAGGGCTGGATCACCTCGAAGTGGGGGAAGTCGGAGAACAACCGCAAAGCCAAGTTCTACTCCCTGACCAGTGCTGGTCGTCAACAGCTGAAGGCAGAGACTGCGAACTGGGAGCGCGTTTCAGGCGTCATTGGCCGCCTCCTCGAACCGGCAACGAGGAGCTGAGTGGTGCTGGCGTTCCTCAGGGCGTTGGTAGCTCGAGTCTTCGGGTTCATGCGTTCGGACGCGCTCGACCGTGAGTTTGCGGAGGAGCTCGAGATCCATCTCGAGATGGCTGAGCAGGAGAAGATTCGACAGGGGCTGGAACCGCACGAGGCACGACGGCAGGCGCGTCTCGAACTTGGCGGTGTGACTCAGCTCCTGGAGGCGGGTCG
>JANQPS010001020.1 GCA_028285365.1 Thermoanaerobaculia bacterium
AAGATGCCGCCGCGCACTGCAAACGATCCGACTTCGACGACCAGATCCGTGCGTCGATAGCCATGATCGAGCAAGTCGAGCGCCAAGGCCTCCGGATCGACGTCGTCGCCAACCGTGACCACCCGTCGACTCTCGGCAAACGCATCTGCGCTCGGCAGCGGCCGGAACAGCGCCCTCGGAGTGCAGACGACGATCGGCTGCTCGGTACTCAGAACTCGGTCCACGGCAACCGCCTCTTGCGCGCGCACCAGGAGGGACGACTCCGTCTCCTGATACGGAGTCAGCGACGGCGCCGGGAACGGCAACGTCTCCAGATCGGGCGCGAGAAGGCGACTCGTTTCAATCCAGTAGAGGGCTTCAGTCTCACGCGGCACGACGACCAGCAAACCGCCGTCGTGAGCGCGATTGAGCTCGGCGAACACCCACGCCGCCGCCGGTACCGGCAACCCGCGAACGCTCGACTCTGGCCGGCGCAGGAGCTCGCGAAGCTCGCTGCTGGCCCGGAGGCGCTCGGTCAGCTCGTCAACCAGGTCACCCATGACCGAGTCGCGCTCTAGGGAGAGTCGTCCGGAAGAACGATCACGATCTCATCCGGTCGAACCAGTCCGAGATCCTCTCGAGCCAGTCGCTCGATGGTCTCGGAGCTCGTCCGAAGGTCCTCGATCGTGCGCGAGAGCTCCTCGACTGCGTGTTGGGTCTCGCCGATCTCGCGTTCCAACTCGTCTGCGCGGGCACGAGCCGAGCTCAAGTCTCGGAAACTCTGTGCACCGGCAAACGACAGTCCGAGGACCAGACAGACGATGATCAAACCCGACAGCCACAACACCGACCGAGAACGGCCGCGCTTGAGCGCAGGTCCTGGACCGGCGTCAGCTCCATCCGTCTCGGAAGCCGTGTCCGCCATGTCGAGCGCCGCTTCCTCGGGCTCATCGGCAAGGGAACGGCTCGCTTCCGGCTTCGTGCTCACTTCGCTCATCTCGACTTCACGCAACCCGCACCGTCAACACGCGACAATCCATCACCCACGGATCACACCTCCTGAGGTTCGTGGCTCTCGCGCCACTCGATGCCTGGAGGAGATCGTCCTCAAGATAACACCCCGCACGGGCCATCCAACACGACACCCGTCCAACACGACACATGCGCTTGCGAAGCAAACGTTCGTTCCTGATCTGCCGAGGCCGCCATTGACAGCGCCGTGCGTCGCGACATATTCTCACGAGCTCGCTGGGCGGCGTCTGCCCTCCAGCACATGACGCGGGGTGGAGCAGTCTGGTAGCTCGTTGGGCTCATAACCCAAAGGTCGCAGGTTCAAATCCTGCCCCCGCTACCACCGAAAGTTCACGGGACCGATGGCATCAGCCTCGGTCCCGTTTTCGTTCTGGGCTCTCAGCCACCCGGATGCCTCGAAGGTAGCGCCGGCTCACGCGTCGGTCACGCCGAGGCGATAACGAGCCAGTCCCGACCAGGCCACCGCGAGGAGTCCGAAGGCCAAGAACGGCGACGGAACGCTGGCAGCGAACAACGCTCCTGCGGCGAGCGGCCCCGCGATCCGCGCCAGCCCGCCGTACGACTGCTGCACCCCCAGCGTGAGCCCGACGTCCTCGGAGTCCGCGACCTTGGAGATTCTGGCAGTCGTGCACGGATAGAGAAACGACTGGCCAAGAGCCATGAGGACGGCAGGAATCGCCAACATCACCACCTGATCCACCAGCGCCAGTCCCACCACACCAAGACCTAGCAGAAGCATGCCGAGCTGCAGAACCCGTAGCTCTCCCAGGCGTCGGATCATTGGCCCCAACAACCAGATGCGGGTCACCATCGACGCTCCGGCCAGCACCGAGAAGAACCACCACACGTTGTCGGCATCGATCGAGAATCGCAGACCCAGCAAGAGACCCACGACGGCCAGCGTCGCATTGGTCGCTAACATGCCGGCGACATACGTCCAGATCAGAAAGTGAGCTTCCTGGAGCGGGGAGCGAGCGACCCCCAGCGCCGTAGCCAAGAGACCCGTGGAGCCCGTCTCGGTCCCGCTGTCGTCGACCTTGGAATGCGAGCGCGGTTCCACCAAAACGACTGAAGCGACCACGAGCGCCAGCAGACACAGCCCGGCTGCCGCCAGGCCCGGATAGGCATGGTCGAAACGACCGGCCACCGAGCCGATCACCGGACCGATCATCGCGGCCGCACTCGTAGCGGCCGTCACCCACCCGATGCTCTCCGCACGACGCTCAGCCGACACCGAGTCCG
>JANQPS010001028.1 GCA_028285365.1 Thermoanaerobaculia bacterium
ACGAGCACAGCCGGACCCAGAGTCATTGTCGCACGCAGCGTCGCCGTCGCGGGCGCCTCGGAGGAGCGAGTGCTCGCCGTGGTCTCCACTGGCTCGACAGATGGGGTGGAAAGCGTCGCAAGGAGGAGAACCGTGAGCATGCGCCTAATCTAAGCCCGCACGGCTCGTTCGTCCATTGCCCACCAGGTGCCGCGGTCGTCGGTTAGTTCAGCTCTTTGCGCCACCACGCAGCGCTGAACTTGGGAATGGTCTCCAACCTACTGGTCTTTTGCGTTCGCTACGACATCACACGATGCGCCGGTCGAGTTCTCCCATCCGGGAGCTCCGTAGTGTTCGTTTTGGCCGCACACCACGAAGTAGAGGAGCCTTTGCCCGCATGCAGCGACACCGATCGTGCTGATTGTTGATTCGTCGTTGAGCCAGGTGACGCCCTTCCAGCCACCAGCCGTCTCGACGAGGTAGCTCCTAGGCTTGGTTGTCACTACCGACGCGGATGTTTTTTCGAGAGGACAGTCCGCAACGAACGCGGCGTTCTTCCTCGCTCGTTCGAGGTAGTGCGCTTCCGACGCCTCAACCTTGGTCAGGAGCGACCCCGAAAGCTGTGACCTGTCACTGAGCGACGTGCCGCAGCCCGCAAGCGCGAGTGCCAGAAAGACTAGAACGGCTGGGCTCTTCACTCTTCGATCTCCGCCTTCACCCGGTCTTCGGGCCCCTCCACTAGACCGGCCGTGAAGAGGACAGGTCAATGCCGCCTCGTGCCCCACTGTGAATGGCTAACGAGCTGCCGGGGCGACTCTGTCCATGGACGCGCAACACTTGACAACGTCAACCTCGGTTATTAGACAGTGTCTAAGGGGAGATTGGAGAACACACTCATGACGCTCGCGCGGACCGCTCTGGCCGGATTCCTGTCAACCTTGGGCGTAGGCTGCACCATCGCCATGCCATTTCGCGGCCCGGGGATGGACACTCTCGAGGCTCGAGGTGACCAGACCGTCCTCGTCTCGATCACCCATGCCACCGTCGACAACGACAACCGCGAGGCCTTCGACGACTACACCCGAAAGCTCGCAGACATCATGGACGAGCAGCCCGGGTTGATCGGGTTTTCGATCCGCAAGGAGCTCTTCGGCGACGAGGCCTGGACCATGACCGCCTGGGAGAACGAGGAGGCTCTCACCGCGTTCAGCCGCTCCGCCCCCCATCGCGAGGCGATCGCCGCCGCACGCTCCGCACTGGTGCGGGCCGAGTTCAGACGTGTCCCGGTCGAGGCGAGCGACCTTCCGCTGAGTTGGGACCGGGCCCTGGAGCTTCTGGCCCAACCTCGCGAGCGCGCCAATCAGGCACCGCACGGTTCTGCGCTCTACCCCAGCGACCCGTGAGCATGGTGCCGAGGTGCACCCTGGCTCGTGGGGTCGACACCCACCTTGTGGGCGCACAGCCACTAGCTCCACCACGCACCCGCATTGACGATCAGTGTCATTTCTAGACGATCCCGGCTTCGACCGTCTCCACTCGAGATACGCATCGCCATTCATAGTCCGTAAGGTGCTGTAAATCGAGTGGAGGCAAATTGGGTCACGGTTACAATCGTGCCGTTTAGATCGTCGGATCGGCCGGGTTGCGATTGGATGAAATTGTGGTCACAGATTCAGAACGCTCGAACGTGCACGAGTTGCGCAGTGGGCGTCGTTCTGCTGGTGGCATCATGTAGCATCGAGCCCGATGGTCCACTGTTGCTCTCGGTGAGCCCAGATCGGATCTCTGAGACTCAGGCGGTCGAGGTCACCCTCCACGGGGCCAACTTCTTCCCCGCGATCGAATCGGACGATTCGAGTGCGTCGGGGTCGATCCTGGACGCGACGTTCGCGGTGGAGCTGGCTTCCGGAGATACACGGGTGACGCTCGCCGGTTCGCGCATCGACAACACGACAATCACTGTCGCTATGCCCGCTGGGCACACGGCGGGCACGTACGACGTTTCTCTGACTGACCCTCGAGGCCAACGCGCGGAGCTCGCGAGCGCTCTCGTGGTATTCGCCGACGACCACCGAACCACACAGCAGGCGTGTCAGGTCGGCGACGACTGCGCGTCCGATCCCTGCTCGATCAGCGGAGCCTGTATCGGGGGCTGGTGCGTGAGCGACCGGGATATGGACGGCGACGGACGCGCCGCCTTGGAGTGCGGCGGCGACGACTGCGACGACGAGGATATCGACCGATGGGGAACGTGTGACACCTGCGTGGATAGCGACGGCGATGGGTTCTTCGTCAACTGCGATCGCTATACCGACCGCCTGGGGCCGGACTGCGACGACACGGACTCCGGCTGCGGCTCGGACTGCTCCGACCGGGATGGCGATGGAGTCCGTGCCTGCTCGGGAGACTGCGACGACGATCCGGCGAGCTGCGGCGCCAACTGCTATCCCGGAAACACCGCGGTCGACGGCTGCGACGGACTAGACCAGAACTGCGACGGGGTCATAGGCGAAGCCTTCGTCGGTACGCCGACCACCTGTGGGATCGGCGCATGCGAGCAGAGCGGAGCAACCGCCTGCCTCGATGGAGAAGTGGTCGATGCCTGCGCTCCCGGAGATCCGGCCACACTCGACGACACCTGCGACGGCATCGACGACGACTGCGACGGTTTGGTCGACGAAGACTACGTGCCCGTGGCGACGAGCTGCGGAGTCGGCGCGTGCGGCGCGGCAGGGGCGACCTTCTGCGAGGGCGGCGTGGTCCAAGACAGCTGCGTTCCCGATGTTCCGGCGGTGCACGACCCAACGTGTGACGGGATTGACGACGACTGTGATGGTGTGACCGACGACGACTACGTCTCGTTGGTCACGAACTGCGG
>JANQPS010001041.1 GCA_028285365.1 Thermoanaerobaculia bacterium
CCCCGGGCGTCTCATCACGACTCGCACTGGAGTGGCCACCGAGCCACCCGCCGATGCCGTCACCCTCACGACGTAGTCGGCGTAGCCCTCGTGGCGAAACATCACGAAGAACTCGCCGGCGTCTGGCAAGCTGTAGTTGCGGGTTCTCCGTCGTCTCGAGTCGAACTCCATCGCCTGGCCCACCTGCGTGTAGCGGCCTTCACCCACGGCCTTGACCAGCACATAGGTCTCGACCGGCTCCACCTGGAGATCGAGGAGGCGAGAGGTGGTCAGCTGCGCCTGGCTCTCGTCGCGGACGACAACCGGAGCCTGTGTCGGCGTCGGCTGGGGTTCCACGACATCGGCCACCGTCGAATCCAAGGCGTTGGCGTCAGCGGCTTGAACGGAGTTTGTCGTCGCTGCTGGACGTGGGGTTGCACGCCGAGTCGGAGTCCTCGTCGGCGCTCTCGTCGGCCGTGCCGGGGCGTCGCGCACCTGGGTCTGAGGCTCGCTTTCGATCGAGGCCGTCTGTCCTTCCTCGACAGTGCCCTCGACCTCACTCGAGTCGAGCGACTCCGGATCGACCGGCTCCGTACCGTCTTGTTCGTCCTGCAAATCTTGTCCCGCGACCCCGCCGATCACGTCGCCCGCACCAATCTCCTCGCCGAGGCTCTCGAGCTCGTCCTGCAAGCTGGCCTCGGCCTGCTCCACCTGATCCGTGAACCAGCTCTGAGCTCGCGAGAACAGAAAGAAGCCTGCGATCGCTCCCACGAGGGCCAGCCCGATACAACCCGCGGCGGCAATCGCCAGGTTGCGATTTCGGTTGGACGGCTTGGCCGAAGCGCTACCACGCGCCATTCCACCGCTGCCTCCACTACTGGCCACCACCGGCTGGGGAGCGGCTCCCGACGCCGGGGGTGGAGCGGCACCGCTGCCCGTCGGGGGCGGTGGCGACGAAGGAGGTACCGGTGGCGACGCGCTGACGGCTGATCCCGTCGCAACAGGCGGCACAGGCGCTGGTGACGTCGCTCGTGGCGGTGGCGGAGCTGATGCGCGCGGCGGCGGCACCAGGCTCATCGGCTCTTCACGAGCCGCGCTGGGCAAGCGCTCACCAAAACACGGAGTATCCAGGATTGCCGCCGACAGAGACGACTCCAGTCCGCGAAGCTTCGCGGCGCAGTCCCTCGCGTCGAGTCGCGCGTCTGCCTCCTTGGCCAACATGCTGGCCATGAGCTCGACGAGGGCAGGCGGCAGATCGTCGCGTGACTCGTCGCAGGTCGGATCGTGGTTGAGGATTCGATACACGACCGTCGTGATCGTGTCCCCTTCGAAGGGACGCTCGCGATGCAGGAGCTCGTAGAGGACACAGCCGAGCGAAAAGACATCGGTACGACCGTCGAGCGGCTCGGCCTTGACCTGCTCGGGCGACATGTAGTTCGGGGTCCCGATGAACGCGCCCGTCTGGGTCAAGTTGGAGCCGTCGTCGCGAATCTTGGCGATACCAAAGTCGGCGATCTTCGTGATCCCCGCCTTGGTCAACATGATGTTGCCTGGCTTGACGTCTCGATGAACCACTCCCTTGGAGTGCGCGTGCTCGAGACCAGAGGCCGCTTCTTTCATGATCCGCAAGACGTCGCGGATCGAGAGCTGCGGCTGGTCGTTCATCCGCTTGGCGAGATCCGTGCCGTCGACGAACTCGAACGCCAGATAGACGAGCTCGTCGTCCTCTCCGGCGTCAAACAGAGTGACGACGTGAGGATGTACCAGCTTGCCGGCAGCCTTGGCCTCCATGAGAAGCCGCTCCCGACGCTGGCTCTTTTCTTCGTCGTTCGCCCCTGCGAGCTTGACCGTCTTGATCGCGAGGTGACGCTCGATCTGGGGGTCTTCCGCTAGGTAGACCTCTCCCATGGCACCAGCACCGAGGCGCCCGACGATCCGGTAGCGCCCCAGGCTGCGCGGAGGGTTACTCATTCCTGACTCGGCTGCGAGTCACCGAGCTCAGCGTCATCGACTCCGGCCGGTCGCTCCTCGAGAAGTCGAGCTGCGGCCTCGAGCTGGCCCTTTCGGACGTGAAGTCGGTACTCACCGAGAAGTCCGAAGTTGGTCGGCTCCTGCGAGAAGAAAACCGTTTCGAGCACGCATTCGATACCGGCTTCGCGCAGATAACCCTCCATCAGGGTCGCTTCGAACTGATCCGGGATCCGCTGGATGACCACCCAGGGATCGTCTGCGTTGGATTGTGAGCCGACCGCAGCTGCGTCGCTCGTCATGTTGATCCTGCCTCGATTCGCTCCGTGTCCCCTGAGGCGTCAGTCGTCAGCCCCAGGTCCACCACCTTCGAGAACACCATCCAGTACCTGGTTGACCTTGTTGTTAGCAAGCTCGGACACCGTCTCGACGATCTCCGTCCCGCGCCAGCGGCCGATAATGAAGCCACCAACG